>JAANXA010000026.1 GCA_018263505.1 Candidatus Nitrosopumilus sp. | reverse complement strand
TCTTTCTGGTTTCTCTGAATTGTTGAATTAGTGGTTTTAACTCCAATTCTGGATTTGTAGTCATTGTCAAAAAATTATATTTTTTTTCTTATTATATTTTGGGTGTTTTTGTTGATATATTTTTAATTATTTTGTAATTTATTTGAAAAATCAAACAAGAATGGCTCAAGTTACCATACAGTTTCATTATTGACATGTCTTTTTGTTTTATTTTTTTGAATTTATTTTTCAAATGGCAAGTCCCATTTCAACACTCTTATTTTAGATTTAATTAACTACTTTAACCATATTGTTCTAATCTGAGAAATTTTTATGAGAATAATTATATGTTATAAGTTACTATAGTATGTTGTTATGAGTAATACCACAATTCAGGTAGATACAAAAATTAAAAAAAGATTGGATCGTGTAAAATCATATTCTAAAGAAACATACAATGAGGTAATTGAAAAATTACTTGATGTATCTGAAATTGATTCTGAACTATCAGATCAAACAATATCTAACATTGAAAAATCTCTTAATGAGATAAAACAAGATAAAACATACACCCTATCTGAGGTCAAAGCAAAGCTTGGCATATAGTGTTAAAATTACGCCTAATGCATTACGACAGTTAAAAAAATTATCAAAGACTGATTCGATTCAAATAATTTCAAAAATCGAATCAATCTTAGATGATCCATTATCTCACTTAATTCCACTTAAAGGTGGAAACATGCATAGGTTAAGGGTTGGAAATTATCGTGTAATAATGTCAGTTAATCGTGGTTTATTGTTAATTTTAGTTTTAGAAGTTGGTCATAGAAAAAACATTTACAAAAATATTTAAATTATTTTTATAATCTTTGAATAGCCCTTTATTTTGATGTTATTTTTAGACTAGAATATTATTTCCCTGCTTGCATTCTTTTTTAATGAAAAAACATTGATTATATTCTAATATCCTCTGGCAAAAATTGGAATTGATTTACTCTGCTCTTTACAGTAAATGCATTTTTGAGTCGTATCCTCACTATTCCATGGAATTACTCTGATTTCAGCACCAGTTTCTTCTTTAATTTTCTCTTCACATTCTAATTTACCACACCATGGAGAGTTGAAAAATCCACCTTTCTCAATTTTTGATTTGAATTGAGCATATTCTGAAATTGATATTGTATTTTCTTTGGATTGTTCTCTTGCATTTTCCAACATGATTCTTTGAATTTCCTCAAGCATTGATGGAATTTTTTCAATATTTGAAAATTCAACACTTGTCTTTTCACCGCTGTGTCTTTTTGCAATAATAACACTTTGTTTCTCAATGTCTTTTGGACCAATTTCAATTCTAATCGGTACTCCTTTTAATTCCCAATCATTGAATTTGTATCCTGGTGATAACCCTTCTCTGTCATCAACATGTACTCTTATGTTTAATGACTCTAATTTCTCTTCAATTTCTTTAACTTTAGGTAATACGATGTCTTTTCCTTCATCGTTTCTATAAATTGGAACAATCACTATTTGCATTGGTGCCACATTTGGTGGTAATACCAATCCTTTATCATCTCCATGAGTCATGATCATGGCACCAATTAATCTCCATGAAACCCCCCATGATGTTTGCCATGCAAAATGCTCCACATTGTCTTTGTCTGCAAATTTAACTTCAAATGGTTTTGAAAAATTCTGTCCTAAGAAATGTGATGTTCCCATTTGCAGTGCTTTACCATCTGGCATGATTGACTCCATTGTAGTTGTATATTCTGCACCAACAAATTTTTCTTTTTCACTCTTCTTTCCTGTAGTTACAGGAATTGCTAATTTTTCTTCTACTGTTTCTTTGTAAATATCTAAAATTTTGATTACCTCTTTTTCAGCTTCTTCTTGTGTTGTATGAACTGTATGCCCTTCTTGCCAAAGAAATTCAGATGTTCTAAGAAATGGTTTTGTCGCTTTGATTTCAGCTCTTAATGCTGTATTCCAAAAATTAATTTTTAATGGTAAATCTCTCCAACTTTGAATCCATTTTGAGTATAATGTGTATGCCAATGTTTCTGAAGTTGGTCTAAGTGCTAGTCTATCACCTATCTCGTTTGTGCCTGAATGTGTTACCCAAAATACTTCAGGATTAAATCCTGCAAAATGTTTTTGTTCTTTTCCTAATAATGATTCTGGAATTAATATTGGAAGAAATCCATTTCTGATCCCATTTTTTGCAAATTTCTTGTCAAATGTATTTTTTAGTGATTCCCATATGGAATACCCATCTGGTCTGAGTACGATTAATCCTTTTACTGGTGCATAATCTGCAAGTTTTGCTTTGAGAACAACTTGGGTATACCATTCACTAAAATCATCTTTTTTAGAAACTGTAATCCCTACGTCTTGTTTTCCCAAATCAGTTTTTCAAAGAATTAATTTTACTAATGAGCCTTTCGTGAAATAATAATACTCAGTTACAGTTTATCGCCTTTACAGAGAACTTTGCCCATTACTCTGCTTTGGAAATTTGGACATATGAAACATTGAATAAAATGTACATCTTCTTTAATCACTGGGCATTCAACAAATTCTTGTTTCATTCTTTTGAGCATTTTTGGACTGACTCCTTTTAGTTTTAGTTTTCCTTTCTCATCCATCATTCCAGATGATTTCATTTCTGCTTTTACTTCGTCTGAGAGTTTGTATCTTCCTTCTCTTTCTTTAATTTCTACATCATATTTGTGTTCTAATTCATCAACCATTACTACCTTTTAGAACTACGGTGATTTATTACTAGCTATTTTACCTCTAAAACTTTTTTAACCTTTAATGTCAAAATCTATTTTTTAATTTGACTCTTTAATCTGTAACTCATTATTTTTAAAATTCCTTTAAAAAGATAGAATTGATATTGATAATTCTTCAAAAATCAATATCTGGATTTTTACAAAAGAGGCATTTCTCCATAATGCCAAATTCATTCATGACTTTACCTTTTCCCTCACATTGCAAACAATTCAAACTAATCTATGTTGTATAAGGAAGCAATAAGACTATCGAAATGGCATGATTTTAAGGGTACACAATATGAATAATCACTATGGGTGGCTCAAAAAGAAAAACTGATACACGAAAACGAAAGGGTCAGAAAGAAGCAGAGCAGAAACAGCGTATAAGAAATTACAAAAAGAAACAACAAGAAGGTAAAAAGAAAAATAAATCAAAAAAATACTGATCTGTTTTTTGTAATATTTGGTTTAGATATTGAACATTTGACTTTAACTTGGTTTAATTGATTTTTATTCTGATCGGTATTTCGATCTTGAAAAATTTACTCCCAACTTTAATATTATTAGCAATTTTTTTCCTGATCAGAAATTAATTGCTGATAATTTTTGATGTTGAGGGTGTTTTGTATGATGAAGAATACCTTCCTATACTTGCAGAAAAATTAAACAAAGAAAAAGAAATTTGGGAAATCACTAAACAAGGAATTCAGGGTAAAATCAATTGGGAAGACGGACTCAGAACTCGTGTTGCAGCTTTGAAAGGTCTTGACGAAAAAATTTGTCATGAAGTATCTGATGCTTTGCCAATAATGACTGGTGCAAAAGAAGCATGTCGTGTTCTCAAGGCTGCTGGTTGGAAAATTATGGCAGTCTCTGGTGGTTTTACGTTAATGATGGAGAGACTTAAAGAAGAATTGGGATTAGATCATGTTTATTGTAATGAGTTGTTATTCAAAGATGGAAAATTAGATGGTGTTACAATTAATGTGGATTCAAACAAGGCAAAATCTGCAATCAAGAAAATTGAAGAATGGGGTGAGAAAAAAGAAGATATTGTATGTGTTGTAGATGGCGCAAATGATGTTAAACTATTTGATATCTGTGGATTGGGAATTGCTTATAGGGCACAGGATATTGTCAAAGATTTAGCAACAACTACTTTGGAGGAAAAAGATTTGTCAAAAATTATAGATATTATTAATAGACATTACAAATTGGAACTGCCTTCTACATCTGCATAAACAATTTTTTAATAGATTCTTTAATCTTTGATTATTGTGCAAGTAATTCCTATTCATATACAAAAAGAGATTGATTCTTCTGATGATATCTCTAAATTGATTTCAGAGTCTTTTGAAATTAAAGATGGCGACATACTTGTAGTGGCACAAAAAATCATCTCAAAACAAGAAGGTCAAATTATTGATTTATCAACTGTTGTGCCTTCTCTATTGGCACAAGGAATTGCTTCTCACTATGATAAAGATCCCAAAATTGTTGAATTGATTTTATCTGAATCAACACGTATTGTTAGAATGAAAAATGGAATAATTATTGTTGAGACAAAACATGGTTTCATTTGTGCAAATGCCGGAATTGATGAAAGTAATGTAAAAAATGGTTATGCTACACTTCTTCCTGTGAATTCTGATGAATCTGCAAAACTGCTTTGTAAAAAAATTAAAGATGTCACTAACAAAAATGTGGCAGTGATAATATCTGATACTTTTGGTCGACCCTTTAGAGAAGGGCAAACAAATCACGCAATTGGTGTATGTGGATTAAAACCTCTATTGGATTATGCTGGAACCTTGGATTCTTTTGAGAAAATTTTACGTGTAACTGAAATTGCAATTGCTGATGAACTCTCATCTACTGCAGAACTTGTAATGGGTAAAACACTAAAGTGTCCTGTTTCTGTTATTCGTGACTACTCCTTTGATTTTACTGATGGTTCTATATCTGAATTAATTCGTCCTGATTCAGAAGATCTTTTCAAATAATTTTTGATTTGATATATTTCTGTGAACATAGGATAAGCTAAACTCAAATAGATTTTAATATGACAAAACGGTTTTGATGAATTAGATAGTTATGTCTGAATCTGATCAAAAAAAATTGGATGCCACTGGTTTGTTTTGTCCTGAACCTGTGTTTAGAACAAAAATAGAAATTGAAAGGATGCAGGTAGGTCAAACTCTAACTGTATCTGCAGATGATCCTGCAGCTGAAGAAGATATTTCTAGATGGGTATCCCGAAATGGCCATGAATTATTAAATTTATCAAAAGATGGCAATGTGATCACATTTCAAATTAAAAAGGTGAAATAATCAAATAATGACTGTTGTTAATGATTCCGATGTATTGAATCGTGTTGGTAATACCCCACTGGTTTCTTTGGATTCTCTTTCTCATGATAATACGAAATACTTTGCTAAATTAGAAGGCCACAATCCTTTTGGTTCTGTAAAAGATAGGGCTGCATATTGGATGATTAAAGATGGTGAAGAAAAAGGAATTTTGAAGAAGGGAAAAAGTATCATCATTGAACCAACCTCTGGAAATACTGGAATCGCTTTAACTGGGATAGCTAATCAATTGGGTTACAAAGTAGAAATTGTTATCCCTGAAAAAGCAAGTAATGAAACTAAAGATATTATCCGAAATCTAGGCGCAAAAGTTTTTGAAACTAGTGATGATTTATGTCCTAAAGTTGGAGCTGGAACTGATCAAAGTATTGCATTGGCAACTTCTATTGCATCTTCCCGTCCTGATACCTATTATTCTCCAAACCAATATGCAAATGAAGCAAATTTTAGAGGTCATTATGAGGGAACAGGTCCTGAACTTTGGAAACAAACTGAAGGTAAAATTACTCATTTCTTTACAGGCGTTGGAACTGGTGGGACAATTACTGGAATTGGTGCTTTTCTTAAAGAAAAAAACTCTGGAATCAAAATTATTGGTTGTCAACCTCAACAAAATCACTTAATCCAAGGGTGGAGAAATTTTGAAGAGTCTGCTAAACCTGATTTATTTTTAAAACGAGAAGATGTTGTTGATGATTGGATTTCTGTTGATAATGATGAAGCATTTTCAGTTGTAAAAGAAGTTCTTGAAAAAGACAAACTTTTGATCAGCCCTTCATCAGCTGCAGTTTATGCATGTATGAAAAAATATGAAATAACTGGAGATGCATGTGTCGTGGGGATCTTTGCAGATGATGGACGAAAATTCAAAAGTGTTTACGCAAAACAAAATGTTATGAGTGAAGAAGAGTTTGAAAATTCACTTAATGTTGCAAAACATATGTCTGAATTGGCGTATTAATTACTCTAAAATATCTTTGATGTATTTTTCATAAAACTCTCTAAATGCTATATTCATGTCTCTTTCAAATTGAAGACATTTGTCACTTTGCTCTGTTAGTTTATTTCCTATGTCTTTACTCCATTGACTTTTTTGTGTATCTTTGGAGTCGCTGATTGCTGGATTTTCTCTTATTTTCTCCATGATTCCAATTAACTCTAATACAAGTTGATGAAATTTTCCAATTCGTAAAAGAAACATTTGTGCTTCTTCTTTGTTAATAATTTTCATAATTGAATGAATTTCATTATAGTATTCGAGACCTTTCTCGTTATATCTTTGAACTTCTGCAATTCTGTCGACCCAATATTCTTTAGATTTTTTCCTCTCAACTTTGTAACTAAACTGTTTTTTAGCTAAATTCATGCCTAATTTTGCTAGTTTGTCACTGTGTTCTTTTACCTTGTTCCTTAATTCTTGATTTTCACTCATTATGTGATTCTTTGATTTATTGAAATTAAGAGTTTACTTTATTTTGATTCTTCCCATTTTTTCTTTGATTGTTCTGAATATTCCATTAGACAGTTTTCACAAAATGAATCCCATTCATCAATCTCTAATTTTTTAAAAAATTCTATTGACCATTTGTAAGATGGCACTTGTCTATATTGAAATTGTTGAATGGTGAAAATTTCTTTTTCTTGGAACTTTTTCAAACATTTTGTACATTGTGCATTTTTCATTCTTGTTTGTTTGCAGACTCTGAAATGTATTTGTCTACATCAATTGCTGCCATGCAACCAAAAGCTGCAGCAGTAATTGCTTGTTTGTAATTTTTGTCATGTACATCTCCTGCTGCAAAAACGCCTTCAACATTAGTATGTGTTCTATTTTTTAGCACAACGTAACCTTCATCATCTAAATCAATCTGATTTTCAAATATCTTTGTGTTAGGTATATGTCCAATTGCAACAAATAACCCTCCTATGTCTAATGATTTCTCTTCATTTGTTTTTAGATTTTTTATAATTGCTTGTTGAACTTTTTGATCTCCTTTGATATCTATTACTGCAGAATCCCAATGAAATTTTATTTTTTCATTACTTAGTGCTCTTTCTTGCATTACTTTACTTGCTCGAAGTTCAGCACGTCTATGAACTAGGTGTACTGTTGTTGCAAATTTTGTCAAAAATGTGGCCTCTTCTATTGCAGAATCTCCTCCTCCTACAACTATGATATCTTGATTTCTAAAGAAAGGACCATCACATGTTGCGCAGTATGATACACCTTTTCCTCCAAATGTTTCTTCTCCTTCCAATCCTAATTTTCTTGGGTTTGCCCCAGTTGCAATGATTATTGCTTGTCCTTCATATTCTTCAGATGCTGTAAGAACTTTGTATGGTTTATGTCTAAAATCTACGTTAACTGCTTCATCATCTACAATTGTTGTGCCCATTCTTTGGGATTGTTTCCGCATATCTATCATAAGGTCAGGACCCATGATTCCATTTTCAAATCCTGGATAATTTTCAACTTCTGTTGTATTTACTAACTGTCCTCCTGGCAAAACTCCTGATAAAATCAAAGTATCATACCCTGCCCTTGAACAATAAATACCTGCAGTGTACCCAGAAGGACCTGCACCAATAATGATCACATCAAATTTTGTTTTCTTTTTATCTGGGATTTTAGGTCCATCATCTTTAGTCTCTAACACTGCTGCACCTGAATCTGCTGACATCATGTGGATTACAATTTATTTCAATAATTTAAGTGAATATCAATTTCTCTTACTTTACAATCAGTACTGGTTTTTTAGATTTGTGTAATACATAATTTGAAGTACTACCCAAAAACATCTCTTTCATTGTACCTAATCCTCTAGACCCTATTACAATTAGATCAAAGTTTTTCTTATCTGCAATATCTACTATTCTCTTTCCTCCATCTCCATATGACACAACATCAAAAAACAAAATTCCTTGTTTGGCCGATCTCAGTTTTGCTTTTTTCATAATTTTTTGTGCATGTTCCAAAAGGATTTTTTCTAATGGAGTGATAGGATCATTTGTTCTAGGCTTTGTTATTCCTGCAACATATAATCCGGTAATTGTTGAATGTCCTTCCCTTGCCATTTGTATTGCAGTATCTAACCCTCTAAATGAATTGGCAGAACCATCCAGTGGCACAAGTATTTTTTTGATTTTAACTGCCATGTTTTATTTTAAAACTTTTGAAATTTAAATTCGATTAAAATTATCTAGTATGATTTTCACATTTGATATTCTGGAATGTTATCAAATATCTTATTGCCGAATTAAATGTGTTTTATGACTGATGGGAAATCTCTAACTGTTGCTGATGTGATGACAAAATCAGTAATTTCTGTAGATTACACATTGACAATAGGTGCTACTGCAAAAATGATGGAAGATGCAAAAGTTGGTTCAGTCATTGTAATGAAAGATAATCTTCCTTTGGGAATTGTTACTGATAGAGATTTTGCAATAACTGTTGCATCACATGGATATCCTTTGTCTACTGCTATTGAAAAAATTATGTCTACCCCTTTATTCTCTATCTCTTCAGATGATCCTATTCGACTTGCTTCTGATTTAATGAATGAAAAAAGAATTCGAAAATTACCTGTAATTGACAATGATTCTGTAGTTGGAATAATTACTGCAACAGATATTGTACATCTATTAACAACCAGTATGGAAGATGATCTTAGAGACATGTATTTTCATTCTGTAGTAAAGATTTTTGAAAATTATTCTCCTTATAATTAAGAAGATACTATGGTACTGCCAATAATTATTTTAGTGACTATTCCAATTTTTTTAGGAATTGCATATGTAACTCCTTTTGACATGCCTGCTAGTTCTGAAACTGAACAACTTCCTGAAGAATCTGATGGAAGTATATTGTATTTTATGTTGGTGGGTATTTGGATATTTTTCTTACTTCGAATCTTGATACTTTTAAAACGAGGAAGATACAAACTTACTCAAAGATATTGATATGAACACTGCACCTTATTGGAATAATAAAATATGCTCTGATTGTAAAAGAATGAAGTGCAGTAAAGGATGTAATTGTGATTGTCACCAATTGAGAGATAGGATAAATTAATTTTTTACATTATCATTATTGAAAATCAATTTGGATAATTGATAAAGGCTTTTTAATTTGAATTTGTGAATTAAATTTATGGCAATAAAAACTAAGAAAATTCTGGTACCTCTTGATGGTTCTAAAAATGCTTTACGTGGACTAGATATGGCAATTCATTTAGCTAGACAATCTCATGGGACAATTACAGCTTTATCTGTAAAATCCGTGCCTGGAATCTATGCTTTACATCCGCTTGGGTTTATGGGCTTTGATAATTCTTCTGAAGTGAAAAAATTACTTGATTCTGCAAAAGTTCGTGCAGCAAAAAAAGGAATTCAATTAACTGGTAAATCAATATCTGGTGATCCTGGATATGATATTGCAAAATTTGCAAATGGTTCCAAAAATAAAATTGACATGGTTGTAATTGGTGCACGAGGAATGGGTGCAGCAAAAGAACTTTTCCTGGGAAGTGTATCTAACTATGTTTTACATAAATCTAAAAAACCTGTCTTAGTTGTGAAATGAGTAAAACCAAAAAATCATCTTTTTCAAAAATCTTAGTTCCCCTTGATGGTTCAAAATATTCTGAAAAGGCACTTTTACGTGCTGCTGAACTTGGAATTGCATTTGATTCTGAAATTATTTTGTTGTATGTTGTTGAAAAAATACATCCTGTAAATTTTCTAGATCGTAATGAATATTTGAAAATTTTAAGAACTTTTGGAAATAAAGTTCTTCAAAAATCTGAAAAAAAATTACATAAAAAAGGTATTACTGCAAAAATTCTCTTAAAAGAAGGACACATTGTATCTGAAATTGAAAAAACTGTACAAAAAGAAAAATGCACATTATTAGTTGTGGGGAGTAAAGGTCTTGGTTCTTTTACTAGATTTTTACTTGGAAGTGTATCAAACAAACTTGCACAATCATCATCATGTACTTTGTTGATTGTGAAATAATTTTACACTGCTAAAGAGTTTACAATATCTGATTTTGTAACTATTCCAACTAATTTTGATTTTTTTATTACCGGCATACCGCTAATATTGTATTTTATCATTTGTGTAATTGCCGATTTGATATCTTTGTCTGCCTCAATTGTAATTGGATTTTCAGTCATAATATCTGTGGCGTGAAATGGAAATAGATAACTCATTTGATTTGCCTGATTCTCTTCTAGCCCTTTTTTGAATTTATATTCGTGGATTTCTTTAGGATCTGCTGATTCTGCAATCCATTGAGGTATTTTTGCAGGCACAAAATCTCTGTAAGTAACTACTCCTACTGGTTTTTGATTCCTTTTAATGATGATTCTTGAAATTCCATATTTTAACAATAAACTTTCTATGTATAATATGGGATCACTTGGTGTTGCTGTGATTAATTGTTTTTTCATTATTTTTGAAACTTTGAGTGGTTCTCTATCTTTTGTTAAATATGCTTTAACTAGATCTGTTTTAGTAACGATACCTTCAAGGATTTTGTTTTTATTTAAAATAAGAACTAGACTGATTCTATTCTTCTTCATTATTTTTGCGCATTCTTGAACATTATTTTCTTTTGTTAATATGAATAATTTCCTTGGTTTGAAATCTTTTGCTTTTACTGATCTCATTGATTTGTTTTTTAATTCATAGATTTTTTTTGCAATGTCTTTTTCTGTGATTATCCCTATCGGCTTTTTTTTATCTACGACTATTACTCTTTTAACTTTCTTTTGCAGTATTATTTCTCTTGCTTTAATCATACTGATATCTGGAGTTACTGTTGTAGCCTTTGAAACAATTTTTGATAATTTGATTTGTCTAACATCCATTTTTCTTCTATGTGGTGATTTCTTAAATAGTTCATCGACATTATCTTCTCTGAAAATCAAATCTGAACATTATTGTATTGGTTTTTAATTCAATTTTTTGTAGTAAATTTATGTCTGAAATACCTCTTTATGAAATTGGTTTATCTAAGGAAGACCCTTCAACTGAATTAGTATTATCTAAACTTGCAGGTTCTCTTGAAAAAGCAAAAAGTGTTTTATCTGAAATTATTGAAGCAAAAATTTCAGTAGACACTAAACACCCTGAAGGCTCTAGAACTCACTACTTTGCAACATTTACTGTAATCTCTTCAAAAAAGAGACTAGTTTACACTGATGATGGCTGGGATATTCTCAAAATTGTTGATAATCTATGTCATAAGTTGGAAAATGAATTAACAAAACATGATGATAATCGCCAAAAAGACAGTATACGTAAGAGGGTTAGTTGAAATTGTTCCAAAATATTCTTGTTCCTTTTGATTTATCTAATCAATCTACAAGAGCATTTAAGACTGCACTGGAAATGGCTACAAAATTTAATTCAAAAATTACACTTCTCACTTGTGTAGAAGGCGATGCTTGGCATCACAAATACTATGATTCGAGGAGTGATTCTGAACTCTTAAAGAAACAAAGCAAGGTGGCAAAAACATATCTTGAAAAAATGCAATCTATGGCTGATAAGAAAAATATTACTACTAAATCACAAATATTAAAATCAAAATCTGTTGTAAATGATATTATTTCTTTTGCAAAATCTAGAAAGTATGATTTGATTGTAATTGGTTCTCATAGTAAAACTGGCTTTGACAAATTACTTTTGGGCAGTGTTGCCAATGGTGTTTCTCAAAAATCAAAATGTCCTGTTCTTATTGTAAAGTGAGAATATCTTAACTCAATTTAGAATTGACTGATAATTTTTCAATTACATCTAAATGCTTTTGACAAAACTTCCTCTCTTTTAGTTGAGTGTATATCAAATCTTTTTGCCAATGTGCATTGAACAATCTGCATTTTTTATCTTCACAAAAAGCATCTCCTGTTTCATTATACATGATTGATTGTAATAGATATCCTTCTACCACTTGTGATGTTTTGGAGTCGTGATATTCTATGAATTCTTCTTTGTATTTTTCTTTAATTTCATTTATTCTATCTTTGGAAAAATCTGTCATCAATTCAATATAGTATCCTTTGGGTTTAGCAGGTGCCTCTACTATTCCTGATGTGGATATGATCGTTGGATTAGAATTGATAATTGCTCTTGCATGATATCTTGAATCATTATTATCAAATGTACATGTTAACTTGTTTGTAAAAATAATGTGCAGTGAATCTATACCTCTTTCATTTTTTGAAATTTCTTTTGAAATGATTTCTTGAATTTTAAACCCGTCATACAAAACCATCTCTTCTTGTTGCGTGTTGTTTCTATTCTCTTTTTCAAAATCTACCTCCTTTGATGTAGGGATGTGTTTTTGAAATGGCTTTTTCAAATCAAATATTCGTGTCCTTGCAATTTCTTCAAAAATATTGGTATCTAATGATTCAAAGAAATTTCTTCTAATCTCAACTTTAACTGAAAATGTATCTATGATGAATTTCTTTAGTTTCTCTATTTTGATTTCTGGAACTGTTGGTTCATCATATAGAAAAATTTTATTTATTTTCAACAAGAAAATAATGCTTTAATGGCTTATCTTTCTAACTCTTTGATTTTTTCTGCAGCGATTTCGGCTGCTCTTTTACCTGAATATAGCATTGAACCAAACGTTGGACCCATTCTTGCTAATCCATGTGTTTCAGTAACAGACATTCCTGCAGCAATTAATCCTGGATACACTTCACCTGTTTTATGAACAACATGCTCTTCTCCATCATTTACAAACATTGGCTGCATTCCTTTCCATTCTGCTAATCCTCTGTCTACTAGTCTCTTCACTCCAACTGAATCATGGCCTGATGCATCAATGAGCACTTTACATTCAAAAGCAACCGGATCTACACATGTAATGTTTCGTGGTAATGCTGAAACTGGCATCCAATTAACTACAATTCCTGAAACTCTTCCATTTTTCAAAACTAAATCATCAAATTTTGTTAATTGTAAAAATTTTACTCCTGCATCACATGCCCCTGCAATTAACTTTGATACTGCGTGTGGTCCTGGTGTCAGGTATAGTCCATCTTGAACTTTTTTGTATGGCACTCCTAATTCGTCCCAAATTTTTTGGGCAGGTTCTCTTACTGTAACTGGATTCATCATGTATCCTCCTAACCAGTAACCTCCCCCTAGGTAGTTATTTTGTTCAATAACTAGAACTTTGTAACCTAAGTTTGAAAGTTCTCTACTTGCAGTTAATCCTGCAGGACCTGCTCCAATAATTATCACATCTGATTCTGCTCTATCAATTAAAACATCATGAAATTCATTTGCAATTGCTCGTGTTATTTCTACTTCTCGTATATCTGTAAATATTTTAGATGATTGTTCTGCAATTGTTGCTTCTTGCATGTTGACATCAATTTGGTTAATAATTAATACTTTACCACATTTTTTTAAAAAATTAGCTACTACTAATCAAATCATAATTTCAAAAAATTACTGAATAAAAAATAGGAAATAAATGCACTTTCTTGAAATTTCACTCTCTTAAATTCCCCTATCTCAAAAATTTATATCTAAACAAAATGACTTTTCTTTATAATGACTGCATCTAATTTGAAACAAACTGCAAAACCTGTAAAACCTAAAACCAATTGGGCCCGATTAGATGAAGCAGAAAATTTTGCAAAAACTGTAAAATTATTCCGTCAAGGAAAATATAACGAAGACAGCTTTAGACGATTCCGACTTCAACATGGTGCATATGGTACTCGAATGACTAGTGATTATGCTATGGTTCGAATTAAACTTCCTGCAGGAGAAATTTATCCTAATCAATTTGAAAAAATATCTCAATTAAGTGAACAATATTCTATTGGAAATGCCCACTTTACAACTAGAGAAAGTATTCAATTACATTGGGTAATACTTGAAGATGTTTCAGAAATTCTTAGCAGTCTTGCTGAAGTTGGATTGACCTCTAGAGAAGCTTGTGGAAATACTGTACGAAATGTAATGTGTAGTCCTTTATCTGGTGTTTGCTCTGAGGAAAAATTTGATGCAACCCCATATGCACTTGCAACTGCAAAATTCTTTTTAAGAAATCCTATGACTCAAGCATTGCCTAGAAAATTCAAATTCACTTTTACTTGTTGTGAAAAACATGGAATGGCAAGAATTGTTGATGTTGGATTGATTCCTCAAACCAGAGAAATAGATGGAGAAATTCAAAGAGGTTTCAAGATTTTTCTTGGTGGTGGATTGGGTAACAAATCTTTTGTTGGACATCAGTTAGAAGAATTCACTCCTGAAGATGATATCTTGTATACTTCAATAGCTGTGGTTCGTTTGTTTGATAGAATGGGTGATAGGACAAATCTTGCAAGAAATAGAATGCGTTACCTAGTTAATGAAATGGGATGGGAAAAATTCCAAAACCTTGTGTTAAAAGAAAGAGCAGTTGTTAGAGCAACTCAATCAGTTATTACTCGTCTTAAAGTCGATAAAACTCCAAGTGAAGTGAGAAGACCTATTAGAATATCTGATGAAAGTGGTGAGTCTGCTCCTGATGGATTTGCAAGATGGGTCAAATCAAATACTGTACAACAGAAACAATCTGATTATTATTCTGTATTCATCACACTTGAAGCAGGAGATATCACTTCTAACCAATTAACTACTTTGGCTGAAATTATTCGTGACTTTTCTGCAGAAGGCAAAGCAAGAACTGGTTTTAATCAAAATGTTGCAATTCGATTTGTACATGGTGATGATTTATCAAAAATATACACTCGTCTTTTACGAATGGGATTGGCAAAATCTGGTGCACTAACAATGACTGCGCCAATTGGGTGCTCTGGAACATCTTCTTGTAATTTGGCATTGACTAATTCCCATAGACTTGCAAAAGAAGTTCAAAGAAAATTCTTGGAATTAAAACTTGATGAAGATGATGATTTAAGAGACTCATCAATTAAGATTAGTGGCTGTCCTAATTCTTGTGGTCAACATGGAATTGCAACTATTGGATTCTTTGGTGGTGGTGCACGTGTTGGAAAAGATATGTATCCAAATTATCAAATGTCTTTGGGTGGTCGTTCTGATGGAGATGCAATGCTTGGAGAGATCTGCCTTAGAGTTCCTGCAAAAAGAGTAATTCCTGTAATCTTGAAAATTGTCGAATTATTCAAAGAACATAAAAAATCTGATGATTCTTTACAATCTTGGATTCATAGAGTGGTAACTGGAAATGAAAATTCACAAATAAAATCTCTTAATGATATTAAAAAAATCTTAGAACCTTTGACAATCCCTCCTACAAAAGAAGAAGATCCAGACTTTTATCTTGATTATGGCAGTGATACTAGTTATCATACAAAAACTGGAAAAGGTGAATGTGCTGCTTGAGCGATTCTGTTAAAATCACAACTGATGTAGATTCTTTACGTTCAGAAATTAGAGACAAAAGTGTTAGAGTAATTGATGTCAGACGTGAAGCTGATTACAAACAAGATCATATTACATCTGCAGTAAATTTACCTTTGGCAACTTTATTATCTGATGATAGTCCTGAACGAGTCCTAAAACTTGTCAATTCTATGGGAATTGATGATGAAACTCGTGTTGTAATTTATGATGATACTTTTGGTGCATTAGCATCTCGTGTTGCTTGGACTTTGGAATATCTTGGACATTCTGATGTATCATTACTTGAAACAACTTATGGTCATTGGAAATCTCTTGGATTGGAAAACGATTCAAAAATACCTGATATTCAAAATAAAGATCATTCTATGAAATTACAATCTAATATTTTAGCCACTTCTGATTATTTGGAATCTGCAAAAACTCGAGATGATGTTATTTTAATTGATAATAGAGAGCGATTGAATTTCTTAGAACAACATATTCCAGGTGCAATTAGTTTGCCTTATAGAACCCTTGCCTCTGATGGAAAAATTTTACGCCCAAAAGAGGATATGAAACGATTATTGGATAATCGTGGTGTAACTGAAAATTCTGAAATTATTACTTATTGTGGTAGTGTAGGCACTCTTTCTGGATTGGCATATTATGCTCTAAAATCTGTAGGTATGCCTAATGCAAAACTGTATGTACGTTCATTCAAAGAATGGAAAAATCTTCAAAAGCCTACTGAAAAACAAGAAGATGCAAGTTATTGGGACTTGTCTGCTGAATAATTAAGAAATCTCATTTCTGAGCTTTTTAGTAATTGTAACTTCAATGTTGTCAAATAACATTAACATTTTTTCTTTATTCTCGACAATGTAATCATCTCCTCTATCTTTTAATCTGATTTTCCATAATCTTATTTCTCTATGTTGTTCGAAGAAATTCTCAATCATCTCTTCTCCTGATTTTGCAGTATCGATAAAATCTTCAAAAATCTCTATTGTTTTTTCTGCATTTTCTTCTTCTATTGCTTCTTTCACTGATTGTATTGATTGACTTAATTCTTTCAAATTTTTAATTGGTCTTGGTAGTGTTTTCTTTGTAATTCCAAACAACCCCTTCTTTTGCTTTCCTATTTTCTCTTCAATGTTTGGTGCAAGATCATATATTGGAATTTTACTTAGACCATCACGTTTTTCATTTTGTATTAGTAATCCTTTTTCTAATAATTTTCTTAACGCACTTTCTGCATCAGCTTTATCCAAAAATGTTGTCCAAACAATTGAACCAAGTGTATGATAACCTTGTCTGACTGATTCTAACACAACAAGCTCTTCAATTCTTTTGAATCCTTCCTCAATCCTTACATTAACAAAGTCTTTATCTCGAATTGATTTTCTTGCATTTTTTACATCAATCTCAATTGAACGTTTTAATGATTCAAGAGATTCTGGAACTTGATTTAACAATGATAAGAAACATGCTTTGTTGTACCATGCCATTCCGTAAGTTGGATCTGATTCAATTGATTTTTCTACTGCATCTAGTGCTTTGGCATAATTTTTTTGTTCATAATGTACTAATCCTTTAAGATTCCAAACTTCTGGATTTGTAACATCAATATCTAAAACCCGATCATATACTTTTAGTGCTTCTCCATGATCATCTAAATGAAATCTTGCATAACCTAATTTTAAAAGAGTCTCTACGTTATCAGGATCAATTCGTAAAGCTTGTTGAAAATAAACTATGGCTTCCTCTAATTTCTCATCTGCCATCCGATTTACACCTTTTTTGTATAATCTCTTTCTCTGAAAATCTACATCAACTAGACTTGTCTCTTCTTTTTTATTTTCTTTTGATTTTACTTTATCAGTGACCTCTAATTTTTCTTTATCTTTTGATTTTCTCCCGAAAGGTCTTTTCACTGCACAAAAAATACAATTCTCTCTAGTTAAATACTAACTCACTGATCCCATACCTAGAATTTTGAATTGAAATATACGATCTAAATACAGAAATACTTGAAATTCACATAATCGAATATGTCTTCTCAATCCCGTTTGGAGGTTAAAGGACAAGCTCCGTTTAAACAATCAGGCGTTTATGAGACACAAATTGCAATTACTGATAGTAAACCATCAGATGAATCACTTAGAAAAAAACAATTCTCATCTTTGTGGCGAGGAACCTTTCATCTTAGGGTAAAAGATGGTCAATTTTCTGAAACCCTTGGTTCTCCTGAAAATCCTTTACCTTCAAGTATTTTGGAGTTAGATGCTGTTTGGATTGTTGTAACTGATCTTTTTTCTTCTTTGAATTCTGTATTTGATGTACCTTTAGCAAAACCTTCTCCATCTACAAAAAATGAAACTAAACCTGAATCTACAAAACCAAAACATATCCAAAGAACGCATTCTGTTCCTTCATCTTCTAATTCTCTTGGAGTACGTGGCTCACCTGGAATGCAAGGAACTCCAGGTGACAAAGGCTCACCTGGAATGCAAGGACCCACTGGTGATCAAGGTCCTGCTGGCTCACCTGGTCCTGCTGGCCCACCTGGACCTCAAGGAGTAAAAGGAATTGATGGACCTATTGGTTCTCCTGGTGACAAAGGACCCACTGGAGATAAAGGGCCCACTGGTGATAAAGGACTAACTGGAGAACGTGGGTTTACTGGTGAGAAAGGAATCACTGGAGATAAGGGTGATAAAGGTGACAAAGGCCCACCTGGACTACCTGGTGACAAAGGAGAAAAAGGATTAACTGGGCAACTTGGTGATAAAGGATTATCTGGACTAAAAGGTCCGCTTGGTGACAAAGGAGAAAAAGGTCCAACTGGACCCACTGGTGATAAAGGATTATCTGGATTAAAAGGTGCTCCTGGTGACAAAGGAGAAACTGGAGTTACGGGACCCCCTGGTGATAAAGGACTAACTGGACCTACAGGTCCTTCTGGACTAAAAGGTCCTACGGGATTATCTGGAATTCAAGGAGAAAAAGGAATTCAAGGTCCACCTGGATTAATTGGAGAAAAAGGA
>JAANXA010000025.1 GCA_018263505.1 Candidatus Nitrosopumilus sp. | reverse complement strand
TTGCAGAACTATTGAATTTTTACTATTTTTTTTTAACAATTTTTTCTTTTTTTGGATATTCAAATCCAATTTCATTTTTGAATTTATCAAGATCTCTTCTTGAAATTGTAAGATACCAACTATTATCACAGTTAGGCCCAGTAATTCTTGAAGGTACATTAATTGCATGTATTATTTGTCTAGTTTGAACTAATCCCTCATTGTTCATACTTTTGACTCTTACAACAAAATTTGTTTTGTCTACAGTTCCTTCATCATCAAAAAATACCCTTAACTAAAATTTTTTAACTTTTTTTGTAGATTTGATAATTTCTTTTCCAATACTCCAATTTCATGTATTTCCACCTCCTAATACCCTCTTTTTGATTTAAACACCAGATCTGTATTTTTTCTTTTTCGAACTTTGATATTATTAATTTCTAAAATATCTGCTAAAAAATCTCAATAATTTTTCATCTGTATTACAATAACCTACTTCGTATCTTTTTCCATCTCTATGATATTTTCTACCTTTGATAATCTGCAAATATTTTTTTCCACTATGTCTAGTCATCTATCTGAACATACATGTGCGGCTATTCTAGATTCTTTTGAACTCATTACATTCATTATTCTTGTTTGAAAAAGATAAAGATAGCGGGGAATAGATTTGAACTATTGAACTGCGGGTTATGAGCCCGCCGGGATGACCTGGCTTCCCCACCCCGCTGATCGATAAAAGATGATTTGCCGTATATACGCTTTGTCAAATTTTTAAAGTAATTAATAGGATTTCAAAAGATTCTCTTTTTATGGATAAGAAAATTCAGATCACAGCAATAGTTGGTGCTGTAATATTTTCGATATTTGTTTTAACATCTCCTGATGATCCAATTCCATTACCTGATCCTAACACTAGTTCAAAAAATGAATCTGTAATTATTTTGGCAGAAAATTTGGATAAGCCTCGTTCCATTGCAGTTTCTTTTGAAAAAATTTTTGTGACAGAACAAGATGGATTAATTAGAATTATTGAAAATGATATTCTACTTGATTCACCTTTAGCTACATTTCGAACAGCTGATGTTTTTGATGGCGGATTAATTGGAATTACTACTCACCCTAATTTTGAGAATAATCATTTTGTTTATGTTTTCTTGACGTATGAAGAAAATGGAGAATTATGGAATAAAATTATCCAAATTACTGAATCTAATAATAAACTTCAAGATGCAAAGACAATACTTGATAAAATACCTGGATCATCTTTTACTAATGGTGGATTTTTAAAATTTGGTCCTGATGAGAAACTCTATGTAGGAACTGGTACTGTATCTGATGCATCTCATCTACCTCAAGATATTGATTCGTTGTCTGGAAAAATTCTTAGAATAAATGATGATGGAACAATACCTAAAGACAATCCCTTTGATGAATCCCCAGTTTATGCATTGGGATTTAGAAATCCTCAAGGGATGACTTGGGATGATGATGGAAATCTGTATGTTGCAGAATTTGGTCCAGAAAAAAATGATGAAATTAATTTAATTTTATCTGGAAAAAATTATGGTTGGCCACAAGTTCAGTGTTCAGGAAATGAATCATTTGAAGATGCAATTTTATGTTATGATCCAAGTATTGAACCTGGTGGAATTTTATTTTACTCTGGTGACACACTTAATTTTGAACACCCATTCATTTTATCATCTATGAGGGCATCAAATTTGTATCAATTAGATTTTGAAGAAGGACTAAGTTCTCAAAAATCTATTCTGAGTGGAATTGGACGAGTAAGAGATGTAGTACAAGGTAATGATGGCAGTCTTTATGTAATTACCTCAAACACTGATGGAAAAGGTTTTCCAGATAGTACTGATGATAAATTGTTGAGGATAATCAAATAACATGTCTGATTCATCAATTTCAAAATTTTTTGAAAAATCACGAAAAGAGAGATTAGATATAATTTCATCATTTTCTAATCTCACTGATGAGGATTTAGATACATTACAAAATCAAAATGGTGGTATTACATATGATAAAGCTGATAAAATGGTTGAAAACGCCATTGGTACATTCTCTCTTCCATTAGGTGTTGCAACAAATTTCAAAATTAATGGAAAAGATTATCTCATTCCAATGGTAATTGAAGAACCTTCAGTAATTGCAGCAGCTTCAAAAGGAGCTAAAGTTGCACGAATCAAAGGTGGATTCACAGTATCTGCTGATGAATCTTATAGTATTGGGCAAATTCAAATTTTAGATGTAAATATTGATTTGGCAATTCAAAAAATAATTTCCTCTACAGACAAACTTCTAACTATTGCAAATTCTAAAAGTAACTCACTACCAAAAATGAACAAGGGTGCAAAAGAGATCACCTGTAAAACTATTGATACCCCATCAGGTAAAATGCTCATTGCAGAATTATTAATTGATGTAGGTGATGCAATGGGTGCAAACATCACAAATACAATGTGTGAAGCAATATCTCCACTACTTGAAGAGATTACTGGGGGTAGAACATTATTGAGAATTCTATCTAATTATTCTACTCGACGAATGGTTACAGCAAAAGCAACATTTGAGAAAGAAGCAGTGGGTGGGAAATCTGTTGTAGATAATATTATTTTAGCATATGAATTTGCAGACAATGACGTATATCGTGCAGTTACTCACAACAAAGGAATCATGAATGGCACAATTGCAGTTGCTAATGCAGTAGGACAAGATAGTCGTGCTATTGAAGCTGCAGCAAATGCATATGCTGCACAATCAGGACAATATCGTTCATTAAGTAAATGGAGTAAAGATGGTGATGGAAATCTTGTAGGAGAACTCAAAATCCCACTTTCAGTTGGAATTGTAGGAGGTATTGCAAATGTCCATCCAGTAGCTAAAGTTTGTACAAAAATTTTAGGAGCCTCTTCTGCACAAGAACTTGCATGTATTATGGCAGCTACAGGTCTTGCTCAAAATTACAGTGCAATACGTGCACTCTCTACTGAAGGAATTCAAAAAGGACACATGAGACTACACGCAAGAAATCTGGCTGCTGCTGCTGGAGCTGACTCTTCACAAATAGATAAAATAGTTAAAATCATGATTGAGCAAAAAAACATCTCACTTGTCAAGGCAAAAGAAATTCTTGAACATATGTGATTATGCTATTATATGACTAGATGGAAAAAAAATTGAAAATGTCTGATGTAAAATTTGCAATTCCTAAAGGAAGTTTGGAAGATGCTACATTCAATCTATTAGAAAAATCATGGACTCGTGTTAATAGAAAAAGTAGAACTTATCGTGTGTATCTGGATGATCCAAGCATTGTGGTTAAGATGCTTCGTCCACAAGAAATTCCTACTTTAGTTGCTGAAGGACTGTATGATGTTGGAATTACTGGTAAAGATTGGGTAGGGGAAACCAATTCTGATGTTGAACCTATCTTGGATTTAGAGTATGGAAAAATTAGACTAGTAATTGCATTTCCTGATAAATATCGTTACAAGAATCTTGATGCAATGGTAGCAGATTATGGAAAAAAGAAAAAGATACTTCGAATATCCTCAGAATATCTTACTACTGCATCTAAATTCCTTAAGGGATTAAAATCTTATAAAAAATATTATGGTAACAAGGATCCATTAATCGTTACACCTTGGATGAGACTTGGAAATAACAAAAATGTTCAAATCCATTTATCTTTTGGCGCAACTGAGGCAAAACCACCTGAAGATGTTGATGCAATCATGGATGTCACTGAAACTGGAACTACTCTAAAACAAAACAAACTAAAAATTGTAGATGAGGTACTTACATCCACTGCTCATTTGATAGTGAATAAAAAATCATTAAAAGATCCAAAGAAACGTGAAAAAATTTTCGATATCATTACTTTAATGAAGGGTGCAGTTATTGGAAGAAAATATCTTCACATCTATCTCAATGTTGAAGAAAAAAATCTAAAGAAATTACTTTCACAGATGCCTTCTCTGAAGAGACCAACTATTTCACCATTAAGTGAAAATGGATGGTTTGGAGTAAACACTGTAATCAAGAAAGAAGAATATCACAAACTAATCCCAAAACTACGCAAGATTGCTCAAGGATTGGTAGTTCATGAACCAAGACAAATTTTGGAACTTGAAGAAATTAAACGTGATGAAGAAAATTGATTAAAAAAATCAAAGTAACTAATCTCTCAACATTTGCAGCCTCAATTACTCCAAAATTATCTCAAAAAAATAAGAAGATTGCTCAATCAATACTTGAAAATATCAAAAAAAATGGCGATAAGGCATTATTTCAATATGAGAAAAAATTTGGTGGTGCTAATATCTCATCACTTCGAGTCACTCCATCTGAGATAAAATCTGCATATTCTTTGGTTTCAAAATCTGAAATTGCCTCAATTCGTCAAGCAAAATCTAGATTATCTAAAACTGAGTCTGTACTAAAATCATTATTAAAAAATAAAAAAATAAAGTCAGATGGAGTAACTATTTCTAAAAAATTTATTCCAATCCCAAGTGTTGGATGTTATGTTCCAGGTGGATTGGCAAAATACCCAAGCTCTGCAGTGATGTCTATTATTCCTGCAAAAATTGCAGGAGTCAAAAGAATAGTAGTTGTTTCACCTCCTGATAAAACAGGACACATTCATCCATTGACAATAGTGGCTGCTGATATCTGTGGTGCTGATGAAATTTACAAAACAGGTGGAGCTCAAAGTATTGCAGCTCTTACCTTTGGTACAAAATCCATTAAACCCGTTGATAAAATCGTTGGTCCAGGTGGTGCATTTGTTACTGCTGCAAAATCCTTGATTGGTAATACTACTGGAATTGATATGCTTGCAGGACCAACTGAACTTGGAATTATTGCAGATTCTTCTACAAATCCTCAATATGTTGCACTAGACTTAATCTCACAAGCAGAACATTCTGTAGATACTTTTTGCTATTGTATCACTACTTCTGAAAAATTAGCAAACTCAATCTCTGTAAATATATCTGAAATTTTACCAAAAATTAAAAGAGAAAAAATTGTAAAATCTAGTTTAAAAAATAATGGATTTATTGCAGTTGTTAAATCAAAATCTGACATGTTCAAACTTGCAAATCTATTATCTCCTGAACATCTACAAATCATGACTAAGAATCCTGAATCTGATTCTACAAAAATTACTACGTCTGGTCTTGTATTGTTGGGAAATTATACACCATCATCTGCCAGTGACTATCTTTTAGGCTCAAATCATATTCTTCCTACAAACAGATTTGGAAAAATTCGTGGACCATTATCTGTATTTGATTTTATAAAAATCAACACTGTAGTTACTAGTTCAAAGTCTGGATTATCAAAAATCTCTTCCTCACTTGATATTTTGACCACATCTGAGGAATTATACAATCATTATACTGCAGTAAAAGGTAGATTATAATGAGTTCTTGGATTGATAAAAAAATAGAAAAACTGTCCTCAATTGGTGGGTATACTAAACCTGAATTGATATCGGATTCTGTAAAACTTGATTCAAATGAAAATTATGTCATACCAAAACAATTTCAAAATGATATTCTAAGTATTGCTAGAAAAAATTCTGATATTCGAGAATACCCTCTTGGTAGAATTGATGAATTAATTAAAATGATTTCAAAATTTGTAAAAATTCCTGTGTCTATGATTGGAGTTGGAAACGGTTCTGATCAAATCTTGGATTTAATCCTATTACATTTTGCATCAAAAAAGACAAAAATCTTAACATCAAAACCCACTTTTGGATTCTTTGAAGAACGATGCAAATTATACTCCATTCCATTAATTGCCATACCATTTTCAGATGATATGAAATTAGATATTGCCGAATTTAAAAAAAATTCCAAATCTGCAGATATTTTATATCTGGATTCTCCAAATAATCCTACCGGATTTACATTTACAAAACCTCAATTACAAAAACTCATCAAATCATTTTCTGGTCTTGTAATTATTGATGAGGCATATGGTGAATTTGCAAATTATTCTCTGGCTAGCATGACAAAATCTTGTGACAATTTGATTGTAGTTAGAACCCTTTCCAAATCATTTGGATTGGCAGGACTTCGTTTAGGATACTTTGTTGCAAATAAAAAATTCACTGAAACATTCATGAATGTTTTACAATACCCATATCCATTATCCACAATTACCATAGAATCAGGAATTATGGCATTACAAAAAACAGATTTGATGTATAATGCAGCAGAATTGATAAAATCTGAAAGAAAGAGAATCACTGATTCTTTGAAAAAGTTTGATGCCTTTGATGTCTTTGATTCTCAGGCAAATTTTATACTATTTGACGCACATGGCTCTTACAAACGAGTCTATTCTGCCCTTGCTGAACAAGGAATATCTATTAGAAAACTAGGGAAAATTGGAAATCATTTGGGTTGTCTTAGAGTAACTGTTGGTACAAAAGAAATGAATTCGAAATTCTTACTTGCAATTAGGGATTTGCTTGGATAATACTTTGGATTAAATCAATATGACTCTACTAGAAAAATCTCCTGGAATTTATCTTGATGACTCATTTAATGATATAGTAAATTCTATTGATGGAATTATTTTTGATTGTGATGGAGTTCTAATTGATATTACACGATCATATGATAGTACCATTACTCAAACTGTACAATACATTTTAAAAAATTATGCAGGAATTTCAGATGGTATTATAATTAATCATAAAATAATTGATGGTTTCAAATCTACTGGTGGATTCAATGATGAAGTTG
The DNA here is from genome assembly GCA_018263505.1 of Candidatus Nitrosopumilus sp. Lineage (GTDB taxonomy): Archaea > Thermoproteota > Nitrososphaeria > Nitrososphaerales > Nitrosopumilaceae > Nitrosopumilus. The sequence goes on along the minus strand of JAANXA010000025.1, from coordinate 2,285 downwards.
ATTTGGCATATGCTGCAATTTTATGTATTGTATCTGCAAAAAAATCCCTAAAAGATCAGAATGATTTTATTTTTGATGTTATTAATCATGCTGATTCTAGTGGTATTGTGTCAGTTGAAAACTATCTAAATGATACAAATATCTCTGAAATTAAAAATAAATTATCTTACCCTGGCACTCATCATGAGAATTTATTGTATAATATTTTTGATGAATTATTTTATGGTCCTAAATTATATCACACTCTATTTGGAAAAGAATCTAGATTTTCAAATCCTGGATTAATTGAAAATGATGATGTAATAGTTACTGATGAATTAATCTCAAAATTAGAAAAAAGATTCAATCATTCCATTGGGATGGTTACCGGAAGAGGTTTTGAATCTGTAAAATATTCCATTCCATCACTTATTCTGCGATTTAATTTGAAGAATTCTTTATTTTTAGAAGATGAATCCCGCTCCCTTGCAAAACCAAACCCTGAATCTCTAATTCGTTGTATATCTGGAATGAATTGTTCTATTACTCTATACGTGGGGGACTCTATGGAGGACTTTATCATGGCTAAAAAAGTGAGTGAATCTGGGCGTAAAGTTGTATTTTGTGGAATCATTGGGACTAGTAAAAATCCTGAAGAAAAACTAAAACTCTTTGAAAAAAATGGTGCTATTTTGGTATTGGATTCAATTAATCTGATTCCAAAAATATTAAATTCAGACTAGTTCTTTGTTAAATTCTGATAAAGCATGAAATCTAGAAAATCTCTAATCAAACGAAACACAAAAGAGACTAGTATTACAGTATCTGTAAACCTTGATGGAGCAGGAAAAACTGATATCAAAACTGGAGTCAATTTTCTAGACCACCTAATTGTATCCTTTGGAAAACACTCCATGATGGATCTCAAAGTAATGGCAAAATCAAATGATAACATTGAGCATCACTTAATTGAAGATACTGCAATTACCATAGGACAAGCAATTGACAAAGCACTTGATTCAAGAAAAGGAATTACAAGATTTGGAGTTGCTGCTGTCCCAATGGATGAATCATTGGCTTCAGCATCAATTGATCTAGTCAAACGACCTTACTCAAAACTGACTCTATTGATAAAACGCAACAAAATAGAAGATATGTCTAAAGAAGACTTGGAACACTTTTTCTCATCATTGTTGCAAAATCTAAATTCCTGCATCCACCTTACTGTACAGTATGGAGAAAATGATCACCATAAAGTTGAATCTGCAATAAAATCTCTTGCTGTTGCATTACGAAATGCGATATCCATTGATTCTAAACAAAAAGGAATTCCAAGTACTAAAGGTTCAATGTAAATGAAAGTTGCAATCTTTGATTATGGCGCTGGAAATATTTTCAGTTTGAAAAATTCTTTAGAATCTGCTGGTGCTACAGTTGATGTAATTACATCATTTGATGTGGAAAATACATATTCTGGATTACTACTTCCTGGAGTTGGAAATTTTGATCCGGCAATGAATAGTATTGTAAAACATTCCAAATCCTCATTTGTAGACTTTGTTGGTAATTCTACTCCTGTATTGGGAATATGTCTTGGTATGGAGATGTTTTTTGAGAAAAGTCAAGAGGGTATAGAGCCTGGATTGAATGTAATTCCAGGAGAAGTTATAGTATTGCCTGATACTATGAAGGTGCCACATATGGGCTGGAATAGTTTACAAATTAAAAAACCTGGAGTGATTTTAGATGGAGTAGAGGAGAATTCCTGGGTATACTTTGTACATTCGTATAGAGTCAAACCATTTTCTGATGATGTAATTACTGCTCAATCTTTTCATGGAATATCTGTTCCTGCAGTAGTGGAATCAGGTAATTTCTATGGCACTCAATTCCATCCTGAAAAGTCTGGAGATATAGGAAAGATTATGATTAATAATTTTCTAAATGTGTGTAAACGATGAAAGTAATCCCTGCAATTGATCTTATGGGAGGAGAGGTGGTTCGTTTATTCAAAGGAGATCCTACTCAAAAAACTGTATACAGTGATGATCCAGTAGGTATTGCAAAAAAATGGGAAGCAGATGGTGCTGACATGTTACACGTTGTAGATTTGGATGCAACTTTATCACTGGGGGATAATCGTGAAATTATAAAAAAAATTGTAAATTCTGTATCTATTCCAGTTGAAGTGGCTGGAGGATTACGTTCTGAATCACTAATTTTAGAAATGGCTGCAATTGCAAATAGAGTAGTCATTGGAACCTTAGCATTTAAGGAACCTCAATTACTTCAAAAAATTCTTACTA
>JAANXA010000024.1 GCA_018263505.1 Candidatus Nitrosopumilus sp. | reverse complement strand
CCTACATTCCAATTAGATTCCATAATCATAACATTATCTATATTCGTATTTGTGGTGGTAGAAGTTTCAGTGTTTTTTACAATAATATCTACATTAGAAATTAAAGCTGTTCCATCATTTAGAATTTGAATTATAACATCATTGAATTTTAGAGAGGTCAAAAAAGGATCTACAGCTTTTGCATTGATTATACTATCTCCAGTAATCTTAAAATCAAAATCAGTAAAAGATGTTCGAATTCCAGATTCTCGTAATCTTGAATAATCTACTTTTATAGTTGCAGGATATTGTTGAATTTCAACATTTTTTTCTATATTTACAAAAAATGTTAGATGAAAATGTTCTCCTGCTAAAGAATTAGAATCACTATCAGCACGAATCATTGAGGCTAAACCATCAGATGATGAGAATCCAGTAGGTAAAAGGAGTTGACCACGAATTCCTGTAATATCTTGACTTCCAACATTTGCAAAAACAACAGTAAATGGAACATTTTTGTCACCAGATTCAATTTCGATTTTTTGATTTAATGTGCCAAAATAGGCATCCAAGAATTTAACATCACCAAAATCTCTTTCAAATGGCGAATCACCAAATCCACCGTTTTGAATTTCAGCAAATGTTTCATCAATAGTCAAAGGTAAAAGAATAATCACAAATACAGGTAACAAAAATTTTAGATTCATATCATTACCTCCATTTCTGAAGGTAAATCGCCTTCAAATGCTCTACCATCTTTTATTGTGATAACTTTATCAACATCTCCAAAATGTTCTCTATCATGTGTTACTACTATGAATGTTTGATTGAATTTTTTTGCCATTGATTTCATCAATTGAACAATGTTTGATGAAGTTACTGAATCAAGATTACCAGTTGGTTCATCTGCTAAGACAATTGATGGTTTGTTGATAAGCCCTCTTGCAATTGCTGCTCTTTGTGCTTGTCCACCTGAAATTTTATTTGCACGTTTATGAATTTGGTCTTCTAGTCCAACTGATTTCAATAGATCTATAGCATCTTTTTCAACTACATCAGTGTTCCCGGCAATTTGTATTGGAAGCATTACATTTTCTAGTACAGAAAGATCACTAAGTAAATTAGAAAATTGAAAAATGAATCCTAGTTTACTATTTCTAAATGAGGAAATTTGATTATCGTTAAGATTTGAGGTACTAATTCCATCAATAGTGATTTTTCCATTAGTAGGTTTATCCAACAAACCAATCATATTGAGTAGTGTGGACTTGCCTGAGCCAGAACTTCCTACAATTAAAACAAATTCCCCTTTTTCAATTGAAAAAGAGGTATCATCAAGAGCCTTTACCTTATTTTCTTCATCACCAAAAATCCGGGTTAGGTTATGGATTTCAAGTACTTTAGACAGTTCTCATCGCCTCCACTGGTAATAATTTAGTCGCTCTATACGATGGATACAAAGATGCAATTATTGCTAGTACAAATGAAGTTAATGCAGTTTGAGAAATTTTTGCCCAATTATAGGTGACTTCAAGTGGAAGACTGTTATTAAATGACATTTTGGTCTCTTTTGCATAAACAGTATATCCTAAACCTGCTGCAGTTCCAACTCCAGCACCAATTGCTCCAATTATCATTCCTTGAAAAATAAAAATTATCAAAATATCTTTTCTTTTAGCTCCAATGGATCTCATAACACCAATTTCTTTTGTTTTACCATTTACTAACATCATTTGAATTGTAACTATAGCAAACGCTGATGACATCATTCCAAAATATCCAATCATGTTGATCATAGCAATTCCAGATCTAAAACCAGCAAGTTGTTCTTCAGCTGATTCTTCAATTGTCTCTGCGATAAAATCATCATTTGGGAATGAAGTTAAGAAAAAATTTTTTACTTCTAATGCCTTAGATGGATCTTTTAATTTCACCATTAATGAACTAGTATCTCCAGTTCTACTCATCATATCACGTAAAGTATCAATATGTATAACAGCCGTATAGTCAAATCCTTGTCCACCAGGAGATTTTGCAATTCCAGTAACAGTAAATCTTTTAATTTTATCTTGACCCCATCTATCAACTACAAGCACTTTAACACTATCGCCAACTTGTGCATCACCAAGATCTCTTGCAATATTTGAACCCAATACAATAGAATTTCTAGAAAAAACATAACTACCTTCAGAAACAGTTTCATGTACAGTTGATGCTTTAACATCACGGAATGGATCTACACCAACAATTGGAATTCTTGTTTCTTCAATTAATTTTCCATTTTTAGTCATATTCATTTCAGCAATTGATGAAAGCCGGGGAGTTGCTGCTTCAACAAAAGAAATTCTTTCAAACCAATTTACAAGAGATAAATCAGATTTATCGATATAATCTGCTTCATCAGTTACAAGGATATCTCCATTTCTATAATCACTAATGTCTCTAACTATTGCATCGAAGAGTCCTTGAAAGATTACAAAATTGACATGTATTACTAAAATTCCAATTGTTACAGCTAAAACTGCACCAAGCAAACTCCCTTTTTTGTTAAACAGCATTCTTTTAGCTAATAATAATCGGTAATCCATGAAATATTATTTTATGTCTAATATTTAATATCTTTCATGAAAACAATAGTATTTCAGACAATTTTATATGATATTAGTAATTTCTATATTCTAATTAGTAAATAAAAGTGATAAAATGGACAATTTAGATATAAAAATTCTTAGTGAATTATTAGATAACTGTAGAGAATCAGATAGACAAATTGGAGCAAAATTGGGTATTTCAGGAGGAGCAGTGCATTCCAGAATTCAAAAAATGGAAAAAAGAAAAATTATTGAAGAATTTTTCATTAAAGTCGAACCGCCTGTTTTGGGTTATGGTGTTTTGTATTTTGTTGTATCAGGTGAAAAAATTAATGATGTTTTAGATCAAGTTAGTCTTGTAGGTGAACCATTTTTTGTAGCACCGTGTATAGGTGGTATTACAGTTTGTAGTATTGTAATCAAAGAAAATCTTGAACAAAAAATTGAACTTGCAAAGAAACTAATGAAAGATATTAGAGTTTTATCAATTTTTGAAGCAAAAAATCCTGGATTTAATTCAAATTTGACAAAAACAGATTTAGAAATTCTAGAAGAATTGATAAAAAATCCAAGACAAAAAATTGAGATGATTGCAAAACATACTCACATGTCAACTAAAACCATTACACGATGTATTGAAAAATTGAAAAAAAATGATGGGATACAATTTACATTAATTTATGATCCAAAAAAAATTGAGAGTTTTATTCCTCATGCAATTCTTACATGGATTTCAAAAAATGTAAAAGAAACGTTAAAAGAAATGAATGAAAAATTTTTAGAATCATATTTACAAATTCCATTTATTGCAAAAAATCAAATTGTTTTATTCATGTATAGTAAAAATATTTTTGAAATGGATAGATTAACACAACAAATAAGAGAATTGAAAAATGTTGAATCAGCTGATTTGTTTATACCAAAAAAAATATCATTTTTCAATAAATGGTTAGAAGAATTTATTTTTGATTCAAAAAAATTATCTAAATTACATTTGTCATATCAAACAAATTAAATAATAATAATTTTGAGTTAAATCTATGAAAAAAGAAAAAATCTATGAAGGAAAAATTTTAGGGCTTAGTGTTTATCAAGGGAAAATTGAAGGAAGGAAAGTTAAACGTGAAATTATTGAACACAGAGGAGCTGCAGCAATGCTTGCTTTTGATGAAAAAAATAAAGTTATTTTAGTAAAACAACACAGATATCCCCATGGATATGTTTTAGAAATCCCTGCAGGGACACTTGAAAAGAAAGAAGAACCAATCAGATGTGCATTCAGAGAATTGGAAGAAGAGACAGGGTACAGAGCTAAGAAAATGACACCATTAATCACATATTATCCTTCAATTGGGTATAATTCAGAAATTATTCATTGTTTTGTAGCATCAGGGTTAAAGAAAATTGCAGATTTAAAATTAGATGAAGATGAAATATTGTCCGTTGAAAAAATTGAGATGAAAAAATTACTTAGAATGATTAAAACTGGAAAAATTCAAGATTCAAAAACAATTTGTGCAGTTTTAACATATGCTACTAAAAAGAAACTATATTGATTATTCATTGTAAATAGGTTTTACAAGATCTGCAACGTCAGCCCATGATTGAGCAATTCTTTCAAACATGTATACTAAATCAAGGAAATCAATAGGGATTTCTTTTTTATTACCTAATACTGTTTTGAGTGAATTAAGATTTTCTTCATATTGTTTATGTAATGAAATTGCTTCAATTGCTAAAAGTCTATCAGGTTTTGTAAATGCATTAATTGATTTTTCTGCAAGTATGTTGAAATCTTTTACAACATTAAAAATTTTTTTTGAATAAATTTTTGATAAAGATGAATTATAGATAAAATTTGAGAGTTCAACAATTGAATCTCCAGCATTTTCAAGAAGATTTGCTGCAACTCTATAATCCAAGACATCTATATTTTCTAAATTAAATGCATTAGCTAATCTTTTGTCAACAAGAGTGCTACGGATTAATCTGACAAGTAAAAAATATTGTCTATTTACTTCAACATCTCTATTTGATAATGATTGTAAATTTGATTTGTCATCTAGAATAAGACCATTAGATGTATCATCATACATTCCAAGTGCAATTGAACTCATTCTTTTAAGAATTTTTTCCGGATTAAGAGTTGTTGCATCTAAAAGAAATTGCATGTTAATATGAGATGCATCTTCTTCAATAATTTCCATTCCAACTAATCTTCTCATAGAATTACGAATTTTTTCTCTATCCTCACCTGGAACAGTTGATTTTGAATTGATTTGAATAATATCATATCCTAAAAGATACGCTCCAGTAATATCAGCTACAATATTTTCTTCTTTTGGAAGAGGGTATGTAATTTGGAGTTCTTTTGTAGGACGAGTTTCTTTATTTGCAGAAATCGAAATATTATCCTGGCCAGTTTCAATTTCAACTTGACTGCTCTTACCAAGATTATTTGCATCAATCCATTCTTTTGGCAATGAAACTAACATACTGCTTCCAATTTTTTGTAGGCGTCGAATAAATTTAGTCAATTTATACTAATTTAATTAATTTAATCCATATTCTTATATTTTGTGTAAAATTTAAACTGAGATCAATGGGAGAATCAAAAGCATTTTGTCCAGCACATGTTACTGGTTTTTTTAAGGCTCATTTAGAAGATGAACAAAATAATTTCGAGAACTTAGGTTCGATGGGTGCTGGTTTTTCAATTAGACAAGGAGTAACCACACAAGTAAAAATTAAGATAAAAGATAATCAAAAAACTAATTTTAAAGTTTTAACACAAGGGTATCAATCAGATAAAACAGATATTTCAGAATATGTCTTAAACGAATTTCTAAAACTAGGGGAATTCTCGGATAAATTTTTTGATATCAGACATGAGATTTCAATTCCAGTAGGGTATGGTTTAGGTTCTAGTAGCGCAGTTGCATTATCACTATCATATGCATTAGACCAAGCACTTGAAACTAGATTAGATAAAACAAAGATAGGGCAAATTGCACATAATGCAGAAGTTAATTGTAAAACAGGATTAGGTGATGTGTTAGCATCATACCATGGTGGTTTTGAGATTCGCATTAAAGCTGGAGCACCAGGAATTGGAGATGTCAAGAAAATCCCTACAGAAAAAATTTCAATTCTAATGATTTGTTTCTCTCCAATATCTACAAACAAATTCATCAAAGAAAGATTATCTCAAATTAATGGTCTAGGTGGCAAAATGGTAAATAGGTTATTAGAATCAAAAAATTATGAACATTTCCAAGAAATGTCTTTAGAATTTGCAAATTATGTTGATGTGATGACTCCAAGAATGCAAAAGTTAGTTGATGAATTTACAAAAAATAATCTAAAATGTGGGATTGCTTTATTTGGTGAAACAGTTTTTTCAATGGTGACAAAAGATGATGAGGATAAAGTTTTAGAAATTTTTAAAAAATATCCTGATGGAATTATTATTGAATCAGAACTTGACGAGATTGGAGCAAGAGTTCTAAACAATTAATTGAATTTCCATGTCATTAATTCCAAAATCACATCCTAGAGTCAAGTCTTTACTAATTCGTAAAAAATTAGTTGATGGATTTGATAATGGATTAGTTGCAAAAGAAGGGCTTTTGGCTCAAGGTAGAGGTGAGGCATTTGATTATTTACTAGGCGAGAAAACAGGTAAAACTGCAAAATCAGCCATAAAAGCTGCTGCTGCCCAACTATTATTGGCAAAAATGCCTATAATTTCAATTAATGGAAATGTTGCAGCATTATGTCCAAAACAAATCATCTTGCTCTCAAAGCAAACAAAAGCCAAACTTGAAGTAAATCTGTTTTACGCAAATGAAAAACGCAAAACTGCAATCATTAAAACTCTCAAAGAAAATGGTGCAAAAGAGATTCTAGGTACTAATAAAAAATCATCAACAAAATTACTAGGAATTGATTCTGCAAGAAGAATTGTAGATAAAAATGGAATTTTTGCAGCAGATGTAGTAGTTGTGCCATTAGAGGATGGAGATAGAACAATTGCATTAAAAAAAGCAGGGAAAAAAATAATAACATTTGATCTTAATCCATTGTCAAGAACTTCTCAAACTGCAAATATTACAATTGTAGATAATATAACTAGAGCAATTGACTTGTTAACTATAGAATCAAAAAAACTATCAAAGAAAAATCCAAAGTATCTAAAAAAAATAGTTGATGATTTTAACAATAAAAAAAATCTTAATGAAAATGTGATTCAAATAAAAAATAATCTTTCAAGGAGAGCAAAATTTGCATAAATCAGTTCAAGATATTATTAATATGAAAAAAGAAGGGAAGAAGATCTCAGTTATTACTAGTTATGATTACACACTGGCATCATTGTGTGATAAAGCAGGAATTGATGTAATGTTAGTTGGAGATAGTGCAGGAATGGTGATGCTTGGTTATGAAAATACAATTCCAGTGACAATGGATCAAATGATAATGTTTACTGAAGCAGTAAGCAGAGCAAGAAAAAATTCATTATTAATAGCAGATTTACCATTCATGTCATACCAGGCAAATATAGAAGATGCAATTACTAATTCAGGAAAATTAATTAAAGCAGGAGCTGATGCAGTAAAGCTTGAAGGAGGAACAATAATGGCTAAAACAATTACTGCAATTGTTGATGTTGGAATTCCAGTAATGGGACACATTGGATTACAACCACAAACAACAATGCTTTCCCAAGGATACAAAGTTCAAGGAAAAACAAAAGATACTGCTATGAAGTTAATTGCAGATGCAAAAGAGCTTGAAGATGCAGGTGTATTTAGTATTGCACTTGAAATGGTTAGTCACGAAGTAGCTAAAATCATTTCAGAATCTGTCAGTATTCCTACAATTGGAATTGGTTCAGGTGTTGGTTGTGATGGACAGGTGTTGGTTGTTCAGGATTTACTAGGAATGTATGAGAAAATAAAGCCAAAATTTGCAAAAAGATACATGAATTTGTCTGAAGATATTGTAAATTCACTTGAGAGTTTCAAAAAAGATGTGCAAGCAGGAACATTTCCTACTGAGGAAAATTGGTTTTCAATGAGTGATGATGAATTAAAGAAATTACGTGAGAAAATTGGCAGTTAAACCAAAGAATTCTCATCCATCATTAGACATTGTTGATTCACACGGAGTAGAATTATCTGGAAAAAGAATTGTTTTGTGTGTTGCAGGAAGTGTTGCAGCGTACAAAGCAATAGAGCTTGCAAGATTACTAATGAGACATGGTGCAGATGTTAGATGTGTAGCAAGTGATGCAGTAACAAAATTAATTCAACCTGATTATTTCAAATGGGCAACAGGAAATAATGTAATTACAAAACTTACAGGAAAATTAGAGCACATTAAACTTGCTGATTACAAACAATCAGATTTAATTATTGTGTATCCTGGAACTGCAAATACTTTGGGGAAATTAGCAAATGGAATTGATGATACACCTGTATCTACTGTACTTACTGTAGGATTTGGTTCAAAAATACCAATACTAATGTGTTTGGCAATGCATGAATCAATGTATGAAAATTCTGCAGTAAAAAAAAATATCAAATTTCTCAAAAATAAAATTGAATTTTTATCACCAAAATTAGTTGAAGGAAAAGCAAAAGCTCCTGAGCCCGAATACGTACTAAATTATACATTGAAGAAATTTGGATTCTCATCTGTTCTAAAAAACAAAAAAGTGTTAATGACTGCAGGGCCAACCATAGAACATATTGATCCAGTTAGAGCGATTACAAATCTGAGTACTGGAAAAACTGGAACACTTTTAGCTTCTGAATTAATTTCTGCAGGCGCAAAAGTTACTTTAGTGTACGGACCTGGAAATCAAATTCCTACAAAAGGAATCAAAGTGATTAATGTTACAACAAGTAAAGAAATGTTTGATGCAACAAAAAAAGAACTAAAGAAAAAATTGGATATTGTAATAATGGCTGCAGCAGCTTCAGACTATACCCCTGAAAAACAATCAAAATTTAAAATCAAAAGTGACAAAAAATTACTAGTAGTCAGACTTAAAAAAGCTCCAAAAATTATTGATGAAATAAGAAAATATCAAAAAAATGCACTATTGATTGGATTCAAAGCAGAAACTAATCTATCAAAAAATGCATTAATTAAATCAGCACACAAAAAACTCAAAGATACAGGAGCTGATATGATAATAGCAAATGATATTGGGGGAAAATATCAAAAAAACACAAACTATAATCAAATAACTATAGTAGATTCTAAAAAAGCAATTACATCAAGTTGGAGTAAAAAAGAAAAAATTGTGAAAATTATCAAAAAAGAGATTGAAAAGAAGATTAAATGAAAAATTCTGAATTACGAAAACTAGTGTCACAGTATAAAGGAATTACAAATAAACAAAAAAAGAAACATGCAGATGTTGAAAAATTATCTGAAAAACTAAAAGAGATAGAATACAGATATTTTCATGAAACAGGAAGAACGTTAAAATCAGATTTAAAAGAGTTTAAAGAAAATTGAGAATAAAATCATCTGAATACAAAAAATGTAACATGGAAATTTGGAATGAAGTTGCTCCACGATATCACAAAAGATGGGCAACAGCTAATAAAGGTCCATTTCAAAGTACAAAAAAATTAATTTCATCACTACAAATCAAAAAAGGTGATAATATTTTGGATGTTGCAAGTGGAACAGGTGTTGTTACTAAATTATTAAAACAAAAAATAGGGAGAACAGGGTGTGTAATTGGTGCAGACACATCAATTAATGCAATAAAGATTGCAAAAAAATGGAATGAGAAATCTCAAAATCTATTATTTGTTAATGCTGATGCAGAAAATTTTTCATTTAAAGAGAAATTTGATATCATAACATGCCAGTATGCATTATTTTTTTTCCCAAATTCTCAAAAAGCACTAAAAAACATGAGAAATAGTCTCAAAAAGGAAGGAACACTAGGAATTTCTGTTCATGGGCATCCAGATAGAGTTCCATATTTTGATAGTATCTTTAAGGCAGTAACAAAATTTATTCCAAATTACATTCCAGCAGGAACTCCAGATTTTGATAGATTTGGAACAAAAAAGCAACTAAAAGATGAGATCAAAAAAGCAGGGTTCTCAAAAATCAAAGTAAATGATTATGATTTTCCATATAGTCCAGGTACTTTTGAGCAATATTGGAGAAATTATTTGAAATACATTGCAAAGCCAGTAAAAGAAAAACTAGGTAAGTTACCAAAATCTCAAAGAAAAAAACTCAAAGATACAGTAAGGGTGGAAACAAAGTCATATACAAAAAGAGATGGAACTATACAATTTCCTTGGGAAGTTTTAATTTTAACTGCAAAATATTAGAAATTCGAAGGTGAAAAATTGGTGAGAAAAACAAAGAAAAAAGACGAAGAACAACCTAAAAAGAAAAAATCTGAATTAGGAGCATTCTTGAAAAAAAGAGCACCAATTTACCTAGCAGTTATTGCAATGCTTGTAATTTTTGTAGTACCTGAACTAACAAAAGGTAGTTTAGAGAAAAGTTTTCCTGAACTAGCTGAAAATGAACAACAAATAATGGATATTTTGATGCAATATGCTGGACCAAATGAAGAAGGATTAACTGTAATGGATGCAATTACAGATAAAATTGATGAAGAATATCCTGATGAGAAAATCTATGATCACAAAAAGACAGTTATAGATTTGAGTGTCGCTAGTGTAAATTCAGATGAATATAATGTAGTTTTGAATTTTGCATCTTATAAGGGTGAGATAAATTTTGATTGGAATGTAAATTCTGTAACTAAAGAAATCACATCAAACAATCCAGAATCAAAACATCTAATTGATATTGTTAATTTTTATGATTAAATCGAACTTAGAATTGAAAAGATAAACCTAAAGTGTAACTAAATCTTTAGTGAATTTATGCATCACAATAGGTCTGTCTTTTACAATTAATGAATCCTCAATTCTAATTCCAAATTTGTTTTCAATATAGATTCCAGGTTCAACAGTTATTGCCATGTTTTCTTTTAGTTTAGTATCACTTCTGTATGAAATAGTTGGAAATTCATGTACTTCTAATCCTATTCCATGACCAGTTGAATGAATAAAATATTTTCCATAGTTTTTTTCTTCAATGTATTTTCTACATGCAGTATCAACTGTTTTACAATCAATATTTGGTTTAGATACTTTTAATCCCAATCTTTGAGATTCTTTAACAATTTCATATGCTTCATTTGCTTGAGATGAAATTTTTCCCAAAGCAAAAGTTCTAGTTGCATCAGAAACATATCCTTTGTATCTTAACGTAAGATCAGTTACAACAAGATCTCCTTTTTTAAATTTTCTTTGAGATACTTGTGCATGAGGTAATGCACCGTTTGGACCACCTGCAATAATTAATGGATTAAGAGTTGATTTGTATCCAGTATCAAACATTTCTTGTTCTAATGCATATTTCATCAGAATCGTTTGTAATTCAGATTCTTTTTGGCCAACTTTCATCTTTTTTGAGCAAACATCAAACATTTCATCAATGATTTTGGATGCTTTTTTTAGAATTTTGACTTCTTTTTCATCTTTAATGATTCTAGAATTGTAAAATGGTTCTGTACTTGATTTTATTTTTGGTACAGATTTTTTTAAAGACAGCATAACTGAATAATTTTGACAATCAGTACAAACTCTATTTTTTTTGATTTTTTTTATTAATGATGAAATAAGACCAGTGCCACGTTCTGCTGTAACAACATCACAATTTTCAGATTCATCTTTTGCTCTTCCAACTTCAAGTTCTGGAGCAATAATGGTAGTTTTCCCATTTTTTTCTAGCAAACCAATTGCTTCACCCCAAAATCCAGTCATATAAAATAAATTTTCAGGCTCAAATGTGACTAAAGTATCGCAATCAATCTTTTGAGCATGTTTTAAAAGAATTTTTCTTCGATGTTTCACACAGAAAAACCTCTGTTTCTTAATTTATGTATGATGTAAAGTTTGTATATGGAAATTTAGAATAATTTTCCGTGTCAGAGGAAAAAGAAAAGAAAAAAGTTGTTGCATTACTTTCAGGTGGATTAGATAGTCAACTTGCGGTAAGAATGATGCAAGAACAAGGTTTTGATGTTTCAGCAGTTGCAATTAAAACTCCTTTTTGTGACTTTGATTGTGGTAGAGGTTGTGGATTTGAGATTAGAGAAAGAGCAGATGATCTCAATATTAATTTGAAAACAGTGTATCTAGGTGATGAATATATCAATATGTTAAAAAATCCAAAACATGGGATGGGTGCAGGTTTTAACCCATGTGTAGATTGTAGAACAATGATGTTTGATGCAGCAAAAAAACACATGGATGACATTGGTGCAGAATTTATTATTTCAGGAGAAGTTTTAGGTCAACGCCCAATGAGTCAACATGAACCAGCATTACACACTATTGAAAAAGATTCAGATCTGGTTGGAAAAATAGTCAGACCATTATCAGCTGGATTATTACCAGAAACAATTCCTGAAAAAAATGGTTTGATTAAAAGAGAAAATCTTGGTATGATAAAAGGTAGAACAAGAAGAAACCAATTGGAGATGGCAAAAAAATATGGGATTGAAAATCCTCCTAATGCTGGTGGGGGTTGTCTATTAACAGAACCACAATTTGGAATTAAAGCTAAAGATTTGTTTGATCATGTTGAAACTCCAACAATTAACGATATTGATTTATTAAAAATTGGAAGGCATTTTCGATTGGATGACAAAACAAAATTTGTTGTTGGAAGAAACAAAGATGAAAATGAAATGATTAAAGCAATTGCATTACCTGGAGATATTTTACTTGAAGCTAAAGATGTTGTTGGACCAATTTCAATATTACGTGGAAAAAATGCAAAAGATCATATCGAATTTGCATCATCTGTAACACTAAGATATTCAGATGCACCAAAAGATCAACAAGGAATTATTACAGTAAAAAAAGATGATTCTTCTGAAGAAGTTAGCACTCATAGAGCTGTAGAAGAATCTTACATAAAATTTAGAATGTAGGCGTGAAAATTATCAATAATTAGTACTGATTAAAGAAGAGTTTTTGAATAAGTAGATTACATTTTCAACAAGGATGCAAAAGCAAGAAAATACCACATATTTGAAAGCTATTACAATTAGAGACATCAGTGATGTTCATTCAATAAAAGAAGACATCAAAAAAGACATGATTCTGATATTAAGGGTTACACCATTAGCACAAAAAGATGTTGAACAGCTTCGTAAAGTAGTTGAAGAATTGTATTCTATTGCAAAAAATGTTGGTGCAGAAATTGCTAGATTAGGAGAAGAAAGAATCATTGTTGCTCCAACTGGAATAAAGATCTGGAAACCAGAATATGATTTAAAATAATTTTATTGCTTCTTGAACTTGAGGGAAATGTGCAGGTACCTTATACATTCGTCCAATATTCATTGCAAGATTTTTAGATTTGGAACGTTCACCATGATTTACCAATACACGACGAAGTTTTGGTCGTAATCTTTGTACAAATGACATTAATTGATTATAATCACTATGACCACTAAATCCATCTAATTTTTCAACACCACAGTTAATTGTTACAATTTCTACTTTACCTTCTTTACCTAACATAGTTGCTTGTTTTGAACCATCTAATACTCGTCTTCCTAAAGTTCCATTTACTTGATAAGAAACAAACAGAACTTTATTTTTTTTATCAGGTGCAATATTTTTAAAATATTCTAAAACTGGTCCACCTTCTAACATTCCAGATGTTGCTAAAATAATACATGGTGAATTTTCTCGCATAGGTTCTTCTCTAGCATCTGCATGTTCAATATTTGTAAAGTATTCTGAATCGAATGGATTATCATCAGTTTCTAAGATTTTTTGTTTTAGTTCTCTTGCAAGATATTCAGGAAATGATTCATGAATAGCAGATGCCTCAGAAATCATTCCTTCAGTAAATACAGGGGCTTCAACCATTTCTCCAGATTTCATATAATGATCAATTACCATCATAATTTCTTGAGCACGACCTACTGCTGGAATAGGTATCAAGACTTTACCACCGTCAGCCAAAGTATTGTTAACTGCATTAATGAAAGAGGATTCGACTTCTTGTCTAGTTGGTTGTATGTCTTCTTTTAGTCCATAGGTACTTTCAATTAGTAATGTTTCTACTCTAGGGAAATTCCATGATGCTGCCTCAAACAAAATACTTTTTCCAAATTTAATATCACCAGAATAAACAAAATTATGATCACCATTTCCAATATGAAAATGACATAATGCTGAACCTAAAATATGACCAGCATTTGCAAGAACCAATTTTATGTCAGGGGAAATATCAGTAACAGTTCCATAAGGTAGAGTAATTGTTTGCTTCATAATTTGTTTTACGTCTCTTTCAGAGTAGATTGGTGTTCTTCCTTGTGCTGCAGCTACTTTGATAGCATCTAATTGAATTAAATTCATCATAGGCAATGTAGGTTCAGTACAATAGATTGGGCCTTTGTATCCATATTTACATAAAGTTGGTAAAAATCCAGTATGATCTAAATGAGCATGTCCTATTACTACAGCATCAAGATCATCTAATGTTATGTCTAAAGAGTCTAATCTTGGAAATGCATCCATTGGTGAACGTGCACCAGGATTAATTCCACAATCAATTAAGATTTTACTTTCTGATGTGGACAATAACATAGAAGATCTACCAACTTGTCCAAAACCTCCTAAAGTATGAAGAGAAACTTCAGTTCTTTGTGATAATCGTGGTCTAAAAATTTCATCACCAACTTGTTTGAATTGTTTACTTCTTTCAGATGAAGTTTGTTTAAGAGTTGCATTAATGGTTTGGATTGTTCTAGATGGAACAGTAGTAGCTTTTCTAATACGTAGTCTCCAACCTATCTTTTCAGTAACTTCAATATGATCAAATTCCTTTGCATTTCGTTGTAATAACCAAGGTCTTTTTGCTTCAACTGAAACTTCACCAGTAGCTGTATCAAAAATTGTTCCTTGTAGATTTGCTTCTTTGGGAACATAATCTGCAAGAATTTTTCTAGCTTCATCTTCAGATTTTCTTATTGATTCATCGGTTCTAACAACAATTCTTTTTTTTATAATTCCAACAAGTTTTGAAATGGTATCATTATTTTCCATCAAGTATCGTGGAGAGTTTGTGTAAAGTGCAATTCTAGGTCCTTCATATTCAATTTTTGTTACACTTGCTTCTTTAGGTATACTTTGCAGTATAGTGGCCATTATATTTTGGCTAGAAGGAGGTAATTCTTTTTGTTGTTGTTTTCTTTGCATTAAATCACTAAAGTTTGATTACAGCTTTCTTTTGTTCATCAGTCAAAAGACGGAATCCATCTTTGTCCATTATTGCGACGTTAATTCCATCGCCAGTACCAATGTTTCTAACAATTGCTGCCTTTACAGCTCTAAGAGCTATTTTTTTTGCTTCTTCTACTGTAAGATCATTTCTATATTCTTCTTCAAGTAAACCATACGCTACAGGAGAACCACTACCAGTTGTAACATATGATTTTTCTTCAACTGATCCAAACATGTCTACATTAAACAATGAAGGACCACTTTTATCATAACCACCAAGTAAAATATCGGCCATGAATGGATATCCTCTATTTTGATGAAAAATTAATGAACATAATCTTGCAAGTGAATGAATTGAAATAGAGTCTTGTTTTCCTACTCTATGAAGATTTGAATGGTATCGTAAAATATCAACGATATTTTGTGCATCTGCAACTCCTCCAGCCAAAGTTAATCCAGCATGTAAATCAATTTGTTGAATTTTCATAGTATTATTATTTGCAATAAAATATCCAGCACTTGCTCTCATATCAGCACATAAAACAACACCATCGCTAGCCTTGATACCTACAGTGGTAGTCCCATGCAAAATTTTTTCTTCAACGTTATTCGACAAAAAATACACCTATTAAGATAAAGTAAATGCCATGTCACCCTTTTAAATAACTTTTTGATCCGTTGAAATCATAAATAATGACAAAATTTCAAGATCGCATGAAGTCTCACACAATGGAATTGCCTAGACTCATCAAAATTGGTGAGAAAAATATTGAGGATTTTGGTGATTTTCTAAATTTGTTAAATCGACCAAAAAAAGTTTCATTAATTTCAGGAATAAATGTTCAAAAAGTTTTAAAAATCAAAATTGAAAAATCAATTAAATTAAAAAAAATCAAATTTGTTTGGCATACATCAAAAGATAACCAGATAAAAACATTGAAAAGTATTCAAAAAGATGTTAAAAAAGATAATTCTGATTTGATTATAGGTATTGGTGGAGGTCGTTCGGTAGATACAGCAAAATTAATTTCATATAATTTAGGTAAACCATTTGTAAGCTTACCAACTGCTGCATCACATGATGGGATGGCTAGTCCATTTGTTTCAGTGAAAAGCGATAAACCTCATTCAATTGTTGCATCAGCACCAATGGGTGTTTTTGTAGATATTGACATAATCAAAAAAGCTCCAGCAAAATTATTAGCTAGTGGATGCGGGGATCTAATTGCAAATATAATTGCAGTAAAAGATTGGCAGTTAGGTCATAAAAAGAAAAAAGAGTATTACGGAAGATATGCAGCAGATTTGGCTATGATGAGTGCAAAAATAGTCATGGAGAATTCTTCTAGTTTTGCAAAAAAGGGGTTAGATGCAAGAGTGATTGTTGAAGGATTGATCAGTGCAGGGGTAGCATCATGTATTGCAGGAAGTAGTAGACCATGTTCGGGAGCAGAACATTTGTTTTCACATGCACTTGATAAAATAGCTCCAGGTATAGGATTACATGGTGAAAAATGTGGAATTGGTTCTATAATGATGGCAAAGTTACAAGGACAAGACTGGAAAAAAATTGTAAAGACATTGAAAAATGTGGGTGCTCCAACAACTGCAAAACAAATTGGATTAAAACCAGAGATTATAATTAAAGCATTAACTATAGCACAAGAACTTAGACCTGAAAGATATACAGTTTTGAAACAAACTAAAATGACAAAGAAAAGAGCATTTAATCTTGCAAAGAGTACTAAAGTGATTTAAGCAGTTTTTTGTTTTGTTTCAGGTTTTTTTTCTGTAGTTTGTTTGTTGACATGTGTTTCAACAAAATTTACTTTTTCCAAAGTTTTTACGAATTTGAAAATATCTAATTGAATAAAATGTTTCATTATTTGAAGGCCGTCTGCACGTAAAATTTCCTCAGGAACAGTAATACTAACTTCTTTATCTTTCAAGTCGAATCCTATTTTTGTATCATCTACAGGAAGTCTATTTTTAAGAATCCCATCAACTTTGTCATTTGGAGAATCAAGTGATTTGATTACGTTAACATCAAATAGAATAGTTTTTCCTGCATATCTATGATTATAATCAATTTGAACTCTCCCAGAACCAATAAAACGAATAGTTCCTCGTTTATTATCAACTTCTATTGTGTCACCAACTGAAACTTTTTCTGCGTCCTCACCTAATTTCCTAAGTGGTACCATTCTAACTTTACCAGAATCTCTTTCACCAAATCCTTTGTCTGGTGTAACTTCAACTGTTAATTTCTCACCAACAGATGTTTTTGCAAGTGCTTCATCAAGTCCTTTTAGAACAGGATAAGATACTTCGCCAATAGAAACTAGTTTTGGTTGATACTTAACATTTGATTCATGAATAGAATATTTTTTTGCGTCTTCTTCAATGGTGGTATCAAAAACTTCTTCAGTATCTTTTACTTTTGCAGTATAATCTACTAGAATAAGCGAACCTTTATCGAAAGTCAATGTGATCGGTCTCGAATTTCCTTATATTAAGTTAACAGGATTTAGAGAGTTTTCAACTTTTCTTCTGCAGTTTTGAGTCCTGCTTGAGAATCAATTTCATATCCCATCATTGCTAATGTTGATGAGATTGCTGAGATTGTTCGCATTACATGATATGGACTAACTTCACCCATACAACCTACTCGGAACACTTTACCTTTTAGATCACCAAATCCACCCGCCACTAAAACTTTGAATTTTTTAGCAAGTGTATTTCTAAATGTCTTATCTTCAAGACCATCCAAATAGTTTAATGCAACAATAGAAATTGAACGATCTTCTTCTTTTGCAAATGGTGAAAGACCCATTGCACTTAGTCCTGAGTATAACGCATCAGAACAAACTTTGTGACGATTAAACACATTTTGCAATCCTTCTTCCAACATTATTGTTAATGCTTCTCTATATGCGTAAAGTAATGGTAATGCAGGAGTGAATGGTGTATGTTTTTCTTCATCATAATATTTGAAATATCTTGCTAAATTGAAGTAATGTGTTGGTGGAGGGTTTTCAATCATGAATTTTTTAGCTTTAGCACTAACAGAAATCGGAGAAATTCCAGGAGGAGCTGCAATTGCTTTTTGGGAACCAGTTAAACATACGTCAATATTCCATTTATCGACTTTAAGATCAGCACCTCCCAATAAAGAAACAGAATCTACAACATACATTGCATCATTTCTAGATGTTAAATCAGATACTTTATCAAGATAATTTACCATTGTTCCAGTAGAAGTTTCATTGTGAACAACATAGAATGCTTTAACATCTTTATTATTATCAAATGCTTCTTTTATTTGATCAAAAGTTGCATTTTCTCCTGGAGGAGTTTGAAGTTTAATTACATTTGCACCTTGACCTTCAATAAGTTGAGATAACCTAGTACTAAATTCCCCATTTACTGGAATAATTACCTTATCTCCTTTCTTTACTACATTAATTACTCCTGCCTCAACAGCACCAGTTCCAGATGCAGATAATGCTACAATATCATTTTGAGTTTGAAATACTTGTTGAGTTTTATCAACAACATCTGTGTATAATTCAACAAAATCATCACTTCTATGATTGATGATTGGTGCAAGCATTGCTCTCATTACTCTATTAGGTACATTTGTTGGACCAGGAAGCATTGAAAGATATTCCATTTTAACTACAAGTCAATTTGTTATGGGGTTTATTTATAATTAGAGATTTTTCAAATAATTTTTAACATTAATTTTTTCCAAAAAATTCCTTGTTCCTTCAGGAACAAAATTGTCCCATTTTTGATCGCTTATAATCAATTCTCTGATATTAGTTCCAGAGAGATTATTTCTATTTAAGAAAGGAATTGAGATTACTTGAATAGATCTTTTTGAAAAAAGATGATTAGTTAATTTATCATTTGAAAAAATTATATCGAATTTTGGAACAATGGTATCTATTTTTTCAATCCATTTGACATGATTATCCAAATCTGGGATAAAATAAATGGAAATTTTCTCTTTCATTAAATCAGTAATTGAAGACAAAATCATTTCTTTACGTTGTTGTGCTGAAAAAGGGTTGTTTTTTTCAGGAGATATATTTGAGCTACCTAATCCTACCCATAATTTATCAACTTTTGACAATGCAAATTCTAATGCTTTAAGATGACCAAGATGAAAAGGTTGGAATCTACCTATAAGTAAACCATTCATACAAAAATGTAGAAAATTTCTTTTTAAAAAACTATCATAAATAGTTCTATTAAGAAAAAATTATGAATTTTTTAAAAATTAATGGTGGTCACGGTGAAGGAGGTGGACAAATTGTTCGTTCAGCAATTACATTATCATGTATCATGAACCAACCAATTCATTTAGAGAATATAAGAAAAAAGAGAAAAGTTCCAGGATTAAGACCACAACATCTTACGGCAATTAGAATTCTTCAAAAAATTTCAAATGCTGAAATAATTGGAGCAAGCATTGGATCAACAGAGTTAAAATTCATTCCAGGAAAAATTAGAAATTTAGAACTAAATGAAAATGTTGGAACAGCTGGAAGTATTTCTTTAATTTTACAAGTAATAATTCCAGTTATTGCAACATCACAAAAGAAAATTGATTTAACAATTTACGGTGGAACAGATGTACTTTGGAGTCCTTCAATGGACTATACAATTAATGTTTTAAGAGAAGCCTATGCAAGAATGGGAATTAAATTCTCTATTGAATTACATAAACGTGGATATTATCCAAAAGGAGGAGGAAAAATAAAATTACATGTGAATTCATCTGATTTAAAATCAATATCACTATTACAAAGAAAAACAAATTTAGTAAAATTGATTTGTACATTTTCAAAACTTTCATCTGAAAAAATTGAAAAATTAGTCAACGATATTAAAGAAAAATTGATTAGAGAAAATTTTATTGTTGAAACAGAAATTAAAAATGAAATTGCAATAGATGAAGGAGCATCTTTGTTATTGTATAGTATAGATGATAATTCAATTATTGGGGTAGATTCATTGTTCGATAAAAAAATTCAAGATTTCAATTTAGATTTTGAAAAGTTTGTAAAAAATCCATGGGGTATAGATGAAAATTTAATTGATATGTTAGTTGTTATTGCAAGTTTAGGTAGTGAAAAAACAGTTTTTCATGTAAAAAAAATTACAGATCATTTAGAAACAAATCTGTTTGTGACGTCAAAAATTACAGGTTGTAAATATGGAATTGGAAGACTAAATGATGGATTTGAGATAATAATTGAAGGAATATCAAACTCCAGCATCAAGTAAAGATGCAAAAAATAGGATTGCAACGGATAGAACAACAGTTATTTCTCCAAGTATGATAATTTTTTTTCTTAGTTTTTGAATCTGTTTTTCTGACATTTGGTTTGACATTATCTTTTCTTCAACATCTTTACGAATCACTCTAACATGAATTATGTATGTAATGATTAATGCAATTACAAGGAATATTTTGATAATTAAAAACATGCCATAACTTGTTGCAACTAAAAGTTCAGGTTTACCAAGTAACATGTGAGAGCTATACAATCCAGTTGTCATCAAAATTATTAGTGATGGAACAGCAATTTTGTTGAATCGTCTTCCAACACGAATCATAATTTTCATTCTTTCTTCAAGAGAATTTGTCATTGTTTTTAACAATGGAGAAAATACAATTCCGATAAAAAGTGAACCTCCAACCCAAATTGCAGCAGAAATAAGATGAACCCAAGTGAGCAGAGCTTGTTCTATTGCACTCATTAATTATTGTGTTTTAAATCAAATATTATGTATTTGGATCTTGACAACGTTTTTTAGTTATACAAAATTTGGTAACAATGAAATGGCACTTCAGAGTAAAATGACAGTTTATTTTGCAATTGCTGGTGTTCTTGCCATGATGGGTGGAATTGTGTTCTATGCAAGTTTGGATAATGAGAAACTTGAACAAGCAGAAGTTAAATTAACAAATGTTGAATTAATAGAAAATGATCTTAAAGATCAAATAAAATTAAACATTACATTTCTTGTAAATAATCCAAGTGATACTACATTTACAGTTTCATTGATTCAGTATGATCTTTATGCTGACGGAATTCTTCTTGGTTCAGGAGAATACTCTACAGAAGATATTTCAATGCCAGGAAGAGCATCGTTTTTCCCAAATACTGAAATTCCATTGAAAAATATTTTTGAAGTAAACAAGGCAGAAATTGAAACAAAAACTGTTCAAAATATTATTGAAAATAAAATTGGAAAATTTAGTGTTGAAGGGATAATCACCACTCAAACAACTTGGACAGTAATCGAAAAAGAATTCAAATCTGAATTATAAATTAAAAAGTGGGCCTAATGAGATTCGAACTCATGATCACCGCCATGTCGAGGCGGTATCCTAACCAGCTAGACTACAGGCCCATTGAAATACAAAACAAATTGCAGACATTATTAACGTTTAACAGAAGAAACGATTTTTGAAGTAAAGGAAGGCATAAAAAATTGGTAGATGATTTTAATGAAGAGGAGAAAGATGGTTTCTATAAGGCGATATATTCAAGAAGAGATGTAAGATCTCATTTCACTTCAAAATCTATAAAAAATGAAATTTTATCAAAAATTCTTCAAGCTGCACACCATGCACCATCAGTAGGTTTTTCCCAACCATGGAATTTCATATTGATAAAAGATGTTCAAACAAAGCAGAAAATTAAAGATTCTTTTGAAGAGGAGAAAAAGAAGGCATCACAGTTGGTAGAAGAACCAAAAAAGTCAAAATATCTATCATTCAAATTGGAAGGAATTTTAGAATCTCCAGTTAATTTGTGTGTGACATATGATCCAACAAAATTTGGTCCATTTGTAATTGGTAGATCAAGTATTCCTGAAGCAGGATTATACAGTGTTTGTTGTGCAATACAAAATTTGTGGTTATCAGCAAGAGTAGAAGGAGTCGGATTAGGATGGGTAAGCATTCTATCAAATGATGTTCTAAAAAAAGTACTCAATATTCCAGAGCATGTAATTCCTGTTGCATACTTGTGTTTAGGTTATGTAGATGAATTTGCAGATAAACCAGATCTTCAAACAGCAGGTTGGTTACCAAGACTTGAATTAAAAGATGTAGTGTATTTTGAAAAATGGAATGACAAAGAAAATCAGAATTGGGAAAGTATTCAAAAAATGATTAAAGAAAATCTTGATACGCTTAAATAATTAAGAGTTATTTTTTTGCTGGGCTTGTGGCGCAGAGTCAATTTGACGCGAAACATGGATAGCGTGGTAGCCTCCTAAGTTACAGGTCGAGGGATCGAAGCCCTCCAAGCCCGTTTAATTCTAAAAATTTTCAAGAGCAATATACAGAAACTAAAACATGGAGTTAAAAAATAAATTTGAACAATATGTTATCTACAAAAAATTATGATAAAAATATACAAACTACAAAAACCAAATATTATAGATATACAAAATTACATTATTGACAGAAAAAAAAGATCTAACTGAGTTATGTTCGTGTAAATGTCATTTTGGAGGAGCAGAAAGCTGTCCTAGTTGTAAAAAAAATCACGGTGTAACATGTTGTCACTGTAACGAATAAAATAATTTTATTTTCTTTTAGAGGCCATCATTTTAAGATTGGCCAATTCTGTTTTCAATGATTCAATTTGAACAAGTGTTTGTAAATTTGAGATTTCTTGATTTAATCTTTCAATCTCACTATCTTTTAATTTTACAGATTCTTTAAGGTCGTTCAAATCTGAGGATAATTCATTTTGAACTTGTTTAATTTCTGAAAATCCCATCTGTGCATTTGAAGTGGTTTGAATTATTTGGATATCATTCAAGCTTTTTTTTTCTGCATGATTATGCATGTAATCAGTACTCTTTTGAGAAATCCAACAAGTAAATGTCAGGAACCACATGATAGGAACTGCCATGATAAAGACGAAATTCAATATTGGTGCAAAGTCAACAAAGTAAGGCCATAGTGCTGTTAGAATAATAGCAAAAACACCTGTTACTAGAGTTGCTAAATGGTTACCAACATATCCCATAAAGAAACTCAAAAATTCATTATTTATAACAGTAATGCTAAAAATCACAAAATATTATATTTAAAAAGAGAAAGAAAGTGATGTTTTATTCGTCTTCTTTTGGAGTTACAGTTGCCTTAGGCATATCAGATTGCAAAATTTGGATTTTTTGTAATAATTCAGTTCTTAAATCCCTTGCAACTCTTCTAACTGTAGGTCTCGGAACGCCAAGTTCATCAACAACTTTAGTATAGATGTCTTGTTTGTCAGTAGCGCCTCGATCAAGATAGGAGTTAATTGCTTCTTTGATTATTGTACTTTGATTTGTACGATTCAATAAAATAAACTCCAATGTGTTCTATATAACACTATTACCAAAAAAATAAAAAAATAATTTTAAAGTATAAAAAAATTATCTATAGAAAAATTTCAGATAAAATAAAAATAATTAAGTTTTTGTGATTGAACACAAAAGACTCTTATGATAAGAAAATGAATTTCACGTATGACAGTAGCAAATATTGAAACTAGTTTTGGGAAAATTTCATTTAAATTATTACCTGAATTAGCACCTGAAACAGTAAGAAATTTTGAGAAATTAGCAAAAGATGGATTTTATGATGGAACACTTTTTCATAGAATTATTCCAGGGTTCATGATTCAAGGAGGAGATCCTAATACAAAAACAGACAACAAAGGTTCGTGGGGAATGGGCGGACCAGGGTATAATGTTAAAGCAGAATTTAGTTCAAGATCTCATTTGAGAGGAATTGTTTCAATGGCAAGGGCTCAAGATCCAGATAGTGCAGGATCTCAATTTTTCATAGTAACTACTGATAGTGCATTTCTTGATAGACAATATACAGTATTTGGTGAAGTAATAGAGGGCATGGATATTGCAGATAAAATTGTAAATCTACAAAAAGATGGAAATGATTGTCCTTTAGAAAAGACACCAATGATTCATGTTACTGTGGAATAAATGAATTTTAATGTTTTTGTAATAATAGTAATTTTTTTTCTTTTTGTAATAATTCCATCAGCAGATGCCCAATTAACCATAGGAGAACAAGCAAATCAAGAATCAATAGAAATTGAACTTCATTTAACAGGAGAAGTTAACGTAAAACATGTAATAAAACCATCTAAAAATCCTGTTACCTTAGAATTTGTTGATAATTCGATATCAAATTTTTCAATCACAAACAAAGATGGAGAAATGATGAATTTCGGAATGATCGGTGATAATAACGGTATAGTAATTTTTCCATCAAATCAAAAGTCGATTGTAAAATATAATCTAGAAGATGTTCTTGTTCTGGATGATAATATTTGGAATTTGGGAATTTCATATTCTGAATCGATTTCCATAATATTTCCAGATGAAATAGAATTTATTTTTATAGATAATTCATTAATTCAATTAGGAGATAAAAAAGGAATTGCATGTCATGGTTGTACAATTGATTTGCAATATTATTCTACAATATCAAAAATTTCACAAGAAATCAAATGGAATGAAAAAGAATTTTTTGTTGAATTTATGACAGATGTAGGAATTGAAAAATTTAATTTTGATCAACCGTCAAAAAGTATAAGTTTTCAAGTAAATGATAAAAATAAATTTGTCACAATTACAATTCCATTAGAATTATTGTGGGAACCATACGTGATATTTCTTGATGATAAAAAAATCCCATTCAGTAAATTTTCAAATAATGAAAATTACGTATCACTCAATATTAAACCTGAAACATCAGGAAAAATTACAATTATTGGAACTACAGTAATTCCTGAATTTCCAATAATTGCTCCATTAGCAATTGGATTTTTAATAATTATTGCAATTCCATTTATGAAAAAAATTAATCTCCACTAGAGCCACATGAACAAAATCCATATTCATCAATTCTAATATTACATATAGGGCATTTTTCACCATATTCTACTTCCCATGGTTCTTTTCCAAATAATTTGAAATGATCATCTATTTCTAATGGAATATCTCTCTTTTTGTCCAATGATTTGTATTAGTCATGTAACTATACATCAGTATTGGTAAAAAATTATGAAAATTGAATGTGGTTGTCACTGTATTAAATGTAAAAGTACAAATCTTGAATCAAATAAAATTGGTGAAATTGAAAAAGATGGGTATTTTGATATGCATCATACATGTAATCAATGTAAAACACACTTTGATCATTTAGATGGTGAAATTTTTACTAATTGTGAAAAATGTTCTTTTTCATCTAATTAGCAATTAGTGAATCTTTAATGTAATAATGGGTTCTATTCTTATGAGAATTTTTCATTATTTCTTTAGTTGATGCCT
>JAANXA010000023.1 GCA_018263505.1 Candidatus Nitrosopumilus sp. | reverse complement strand
TATTCCAAGAATAAATTGATGAGATTTTTGAGATATTGACACAGGCTACTGTTTTGTATTGTACAAGTTCTTTTGCGATTTTTGAAATAGATTTTTTATTAGGATATGTTGAGATGATAATCACAGGTTTCATAGTAACCGATAAATGTACGTGACTTAAAAAATTAACAATTAATTTGGAATTAGATTTTCTTACTCAGAATGCAATCATCTATGTCTTAATGGCTTGGGTAGTAATTGTTGTTATTGCAAAAGCTCTAAAATTAGAAAAATATGGATTTGAGATAAAAGCATACAGTCTAGTTTACAAAAATAAACAAGTAAACTCAGTTTTGATAAAACTCCTAAGTAGAACAAAAAGAGGAATTAGGGTTTTCGCAGATGTGAGTGTAGTTTCAGGTTTTATTATGATGGGTTTTGCATTTTGGTTTTTGTTAAATAATGTTTCAAATTATTTTGTAGCTCAAGCTGAATTTTCAGAATTAACAGTGTTGATTCCAGGAGTTACATTAACTTCAGTATCTTCTATAACATACTTTTTACTATCAATTCCAGTAGTTCTTGTGATTCACGAAGGGGCACATGGAATTGTAGCAGCTCTTGAAAAAATAAAAATCAAAACAGGTGGCTTTGCCATTTTTATTGCAATGTTTGCAGGATTTGTAGAACCAGATGAAGAAGAATTTGAAAAAGCCAAAAAGATTTCAAAAATGAGAGTAATTGGGGCAGGTGCCACATCAAATGTAATTTTTGCACTTGTGTTAGGAGTTATTTTATTAACAAACCCATTTTTTGCAATGGTGTTACCCGAACCACTACTAAGTGTATTTTATGATTTACCAGATGGCGTTTTGATACTTTCTATAATGGAGAATTCAGGAGCAGAAAAAGCAGGTTTACTTGCAAACGACATCATAACATCGATAAATGATATACCGATTAGAAGTCCCATGGATTTCCCCAGTTTGAGTCCTGGAGAAATTGCAAGTGTAAGTGTACTTAGAGATAGTCAACTGTTGAATTTCGGTGTAGAGATAATGCCTGCACCAGAAGATCCTGAAAGAGGATTAATAGGAATTATGAGAGATAATTCTTTTGCATACAAACCAATAATGAATTTCATCGAATGGAATGATCCAAATGTTTCAATGTTCTTATTGTGGCTCTGGATGATTTCATTTTTCATTGGAATAATCAACATGCTTCCTCTTCCAATTTTAGATGGTGGAAAATTCATTCATACAATAATTGATAAAAGAATTTCAGATAAATCAGTAAATATTGTGATGTGGGGAATCTACGCATTTACATTTGTATTATTTGGTTTAAACATTGCATTGTCATACCTAAAATCTGGCTGGTTTACAATCTAAAATATTCCCAAAGAATAATTAGTGAAAAACAATTGTTTGAATTATGAAATGTGATAGATGTGAAAATCAAGCTGTTTATACTAGAAAATATTCAGGTCAAAAATTATGTTCACAATGTTTTTCAAATTCCATAGTTAGAAAAACCGCAAAAACAATTTCAAAATACAACATGATTAAAAATAACGAGTTAGTAGCAGTTGCAGTTTCTGGTGGAAAAGATTCATTGGCATTATTAAAAATCATTCATGAAATGGCATTAAATCATAATTTTAGAATTATTGTAATTACAATTGATGAAGGGATACCAGGATATAGAAATGAAGCATTAGAAATTGTTGAAAAATTTTGCGGTGAATTAAATGTTGAACATAAAGTCTTTTCTTACAAAGATCTTTTTGAATTAACACTTGATGAATCGTTAGAATTAAGAGAAAATAAAAAAACATCTTCATGTTCTATTTGTGGTACTTTAAGAAGACGTGCAATTGATTTTGCTGCACAAGATGTAGGAGCTGATGTTATTGCAACAGGACATAATCTGGATGATACACTACAAACTTTTGTTATTAATATGATTTCTGGAGATACCAATAAAATTGGATGGATGGATCCTGATACTTCAAAAAATTCTTTAAGAAAAATTAAACCATTTAGTGAGATTTATGAATCTGAAATTGTATTTTATGCATTTACAAATGATTTACCTTTTCAGTCAGAACCTTGTCCTCACATGAATGAAGGAATTAGGACAGAAATTCGAGAATTTCTTAATTCGTTAGAGACACAACATAGTGGAATTAAAAATAATTTGTATCAATCAATTCTTAAAATTTCACAGATTGTGAAAGACACCAATTACAAACAAAAAATGATTTGTAAAAAATGTGGTAATCAGTGTACTGGAAATATGTGTTCAGTATGTAATATGATTTTAAAACTAAAAGAGAATCAAACCTAATGCAAATATAACATACTTTCTTTAAAGAAAAATGGTAGTAGGTAGGATCAGGGTGTTAGCCGTGCCCTATTCTGAAACCGGCTATATGCAGAGATCAGTAACTGTTGGGTAAATCTCTAGATGGGTAATTCCCACTTGGTGTGCGGAAATGAAATCACGCCGAGGCGGGTGGTTGCAGGACTAGAATTATCCGAAGGGATGACTTCTAAGACCGAACCATTGAAAGGGATGAGGTCCGGGAGGGAACAATCCTAAGGTGGAGCATCCACGCTTCCTCGTCAACGTGGCGGATCTTGTATGCCTTGAAATGGGGCTATTCGTCTAGACTGGAACCAGCAGAACTGCTACCATTAAAATTTAATTTAAAATCATTATAAAATAATTTTTAAATTACAAAAAATTATAATTAATATAAAACATCAAATTTTGAAAATTCTGCTGTAAATTCTTCAGTATGTATCTCTACATCATCAACTATTGCATTTGCTGGACCATTATGTATCCACTCAATAGTTTCACCAACATTTTCTTTATCTCCTTCTAAAACAGATTCCACACGACCATCTTCTAGATTTTTCACCCATCCAAAAATATTATTTTTCTTTGCAATAATTTTTAATGATTGACGGAAAAAAACACCTTGTACCCTTCCTGTAACAAAAATTCTAACTCGTTGATTCAACATTAAAAATATTATTTTACGAGTTACTAATCAATTTTAGGTTAATGAGAAATTATTTTCTTTCTTTAATTCTTGCTCTACCAGTTTTTCTAGCAGCAATGCTTCCAACCTTTGCACCAGGAGGTGCATCTCTTGAAACAGTTGAACTTTGTCCAACATGTTGATGACGACCACCACCGTGTGGGTGAACATATGCAGCTTGTGCAACACCCCTAACAATTGGGTATTTCTTTCCTTTAGCTTTGAAACTTCTCCATTTGTTACCTGCACTCATAAAGTGTCGTTCACTAGCTCCCCCTCCAGCAAGAGTACCAATCATGGCTCTATTTTTAGGATTCAAAACTGCGAATTTTCCAGAAGGAAGTTTAACAGTAACACCATCATCACCATGAGAAAAAATTGTTGCATCAGTACCTGCTGATTTAACAATGGCACCGCCATCTCCAAAGTGTTTTTCAATATTACATACAATAGTCCCATCAGGAATATTTTGAACACTAATGACGTTACCTTTTTCAATTTTTGATTTTAATCCAAATTGTAAAGTTTCTCCAACTTTGGTTCCAAGAACTGCAGGTACAAAAGAAACAGAGCCATCTTCAAATCTAATCTTTGATAATGGTGCTTCTCTACCACGTTCATGAACCAAATCTATAATTTCACCTTGATGTTGTTCAGACAATGGAAAACGAGGATAATTTGCCTTGGAGCCTACTTTACCAGTAGATGTAGATCTAAATTGGTTACCTCCACGGCCTCGTCTTCTTACTAGTGGTCTTTTACCCAAGTTGATCGTTTCCTTCAGATAGAGGATTTTAAGCTTGTGATTGTGAATTGAAAACTACCACAAAGGTATAAAAATTAGAAATAATGATTTTGTGTATGAGTCAAAATGCGCTTTCTCTTAAAGTTCTTGAAGCATATACTAGAGATGTAGGTCGTGGAGTGGCAAGAATTGATTATGATTCTATGGATACACTTGGTGCATCTACAGGAGATGTAATAGAAATTAAAGGTAAAAGACGAACAGTTGCAAAATGTCTTCCTCTTTATCCATCTGATGAAGGGAAAGGGATTATCAGGATTGATGGACTAGGTAGAAATAATTCAGGTATAGCAATTGGAGATACCATTTCAGTAAGGAAAATTAAAGCAGTTGCAGCAGAAAAAGTAGTTGTTGCTCCATTAGAAGCAATTCCACCTATTGATGAGAGATATTTAGCAGATGCTTTAGAAAGTGTTCCTTTGATTAAAGGGGATAATGTAATGGTTCCATATTTTGGTGGACGTTTAACTTTTCAAGTTATAGGAGTAACACCAGCTGCTGATGCAGTGTTAATCACTCAAAAAACTGTTTTCCATATTGCCGAAAAAGGAGAAACATTACGTGGAGTTCCACAAGTTACCTATGAGGACATTGGTGGGATACATAATGAAATTAAAAAAGTTAGAGAAATGATTGAATTGCCATTAAGACATCCTGAAATTTTTGAAAAATTAGGAATTGAAGCACCTAAAGGTGTCTTACTGTATGGACCTCCAGGAACAGGAAAAACATTACTTGCAAAAGCTGTTGCAAATGAAAGTAATGCACACTTTATCAGTATTTCAGGCCCAGAGATTATGAGTAAATTTTACGGTGAAAGTGAAGCAAGGTTAAGAGAAATTTTCAAAGAAGCAAGAGAGAAAGCACCTTCTATAATTTTTGTAGATGAAATAGATTCAATTGCACCAAAAAGAGAAGAAGTCACAGGAGAAGTTGAACGAAGAGTAGTTTCTCAAATGTTATCATTAATGGATGGTTTAGAAGCAAGAGGTAAAGTAATTGTAATTTCTGCAACAAATAGACCAAATGCAATTGATCCTGCACTTCGAAGACCTGGCAGATTTGATAGAGAAATTGAAATTAAAGTTCCAGATAAAAAAGGTCGTAAAGATATTCTTGCAATTCATAGTAGAAATATGCCATTAGGTGACGATGTTAAATTAGAGAAAATTTCATCAGTTAGTCATGGATATGTTGGAGCAGATTTAGAGTATCTATGTAAAGAGGCGGCAATGAAATGTTTGAGGAGGTTATTACCTGTTCTTAATTTAGAAGAAGAGAAATTACCTCCAGAAACTTTGGATAAATTAATCGTAAATCAAGAAGACTTTACAAAAGCTTTGATTGAAGTTACACCTTCTGGAATGAGAGAAGTTTTCATTGAAAATCCAGATGTAAAATGGGACGATGTTGGAGGTTTAAAAGAGGTCAAACAAGAATTACAAGAAGCTGTTGAGTGGCCAATGAAGTATCCAGCTCTTTATGATAAATTAGGACACAATATGCCACGAGGAATTTTACTTCATGGTCCAAGTGGTACAGGAAAAACATTACTTGCAAAAGCTGTTGCAACAGAAAGTGAAGCAAATTTTGTATCAGTTAGAGGTCCTGAATTATTATCAAAATGGGTGGGTGAATCAGAAAGAGGAATCAGAGAAATTTTCAAAAGAGCACGTCAATCTGCACCATGTGTAATATTCTTTGATGAAATTGATTCTATTGCACCAATTAGAGGAGCAGGAGGCGAAACAGCTGTTTCGGAAAGAGTTGTAAGTCAATTATTAACGGAATTAGACGGAATGGAAAATATGCATGGTGTTGTAGTTTTAGCTGCAACAAATAGAGCAGATATGATTGATCCAGCATTGTTACGTCCAGGAAGATTTGATAAAATTATTCAAATTCCACTTCCAGATAAAGAAAGCAGAAAGAGTATTTTGAAAATCAACGCAAAGAAAATTCCAACAATTACTGAGGAAAATGATCCTAATCATGTTGATTTCGAGAAACTTGCTGACATTACAGATGGATTAAGTGGTGCTGATACGGCATCAATTGCAAATACTGCAGTATCTCTAGTCATTCACAAGTACTTAGATGAACATCCAGATGTCAAAGAGGTTGAAAAACAATCTGTTGACGCTAAAGTAGAAATGAAACATTTTGAGGAAGCAGTAAAAAAAGTTAGAGAGCAAAAAGAACTCAAAATGGGTGAAAAATTAGTAGCTTCCTACTACAGGTAGTTTTAATTAAATAAATAATATAATTCTCGTAAATGTCAGAATATAGAGGGTACAAAGGTAATTCATTAGAATTTCTAAAACAGAATCAAATCACGGTTGGAGATACAGTAAAGTTACTGGCAGATATAACGTATTCAGGCATTATAATGCCAAGATATGAGCATAGTGACGATAAACACGTGGTTTTAAAATTAAAAAGTGGTTATAATATTGGGTTAGAGATTTCAAAAATTGAGAAAGTTGAGAAACAACATGTTACAGAAAAAATTTTCGAAATAAATGAAAAAACTGAGAAAGTTGAAGGATTGCCGAAAATTTTGTTATTATCAACTGGAGGTACAATTGCAAGTAAAATTGATTATAGAACAGGTGCAGTTACTCCAGTACTAACGGCTGAAGAATTAAATGCATCAGTTCCAGAATTATCTAAAATTGCAAATGTAGAAACTGAGGTATTATTTTCAGAATATTCTGAAAATATAATGCCGCAGCATTGGTTAAAAATTGCAGAAAGAATTAAAAAAATTACAAAAACAGATTATGCTGGAATAATTATAGCACATGGAACTGATACTATGCACTATACATCATCATTTCTTTCATTTGCACTTTCAGGATTTCCAATCCCAATTGTGTTAGTTGGGTCACAAAGATCATCAGATCGTGCATCATCAGATGCAGCATTAAATTTGATAGGGGCAACAAAATTTATCAAAGAAAATAACTCTAACGGAGTCTACATTGTAATGCATCAAGATGAAAACGATGATTCAGTTGCATGTCATTTAGGAACTAGAGTACGCAAAAATCATACAAGTAAAAGAGGGGCATTTGAAACAATTGGAGATGTTCCAGCTTTAATAATTTCAGAAAAACAAATCCAAAAAAATATGTCAAAAAGTTATTTTAAAAAAGATGAATTTCAACCAAGAATAAATCTTGATTCAAAAGTGGCACTTGTAAAATATCATCCAGGATTTGATCCAAGCTTGTTAAATCAAATTGTTGAGATGGGATACAAAGGAATAATTTTTGAAGGTACAGGATTAGGACATATTGGAAAAGTCATGTATGAAAATGTTAAAAAAGCAAATGAAAAAGGGATATTTTTAGGAATGACATCTCAATGTATTGATGGCAGAGTTAGAATGACTGTTTATGAAAGTGGTAGAGATTTATTAGATTTGGGTATTATTCCTTTAGAAAATATGATTCCTGAAGTAGCACTTGTAAAAGCAATGTGGGCCATAGGGAATTTTCAAAATATTGAAGAAGTTAAGAAAATAATGTTGCAAGATATTGCATCAGAATTGACAAATTAAAGAGGAAATGTATGTCAGAATTTTCAATTAATGACATAGGAGTAAAAGTTGGATTGGAAATACATCAACAACTAGATACTA
Organism: Candidatus Nitrosopumilus sp.; assembly: GCA_018263505.1. Classification (GTDB taxonomy): domain Archaea; phylum Thermoproteota; class Nitrososphaeria; order Nitrososphaerales; family Nitrosopumilaceae; genus Nitrosopumilus. The sequence goes on along the minus strand of JAANXA010000023.1, from coordinate 23,375 downwards.
ATAAAAAATTATTTTGTAATTGTATTCCAACAGATTCTGAAGAATATTCAATTAAATTTAAAAGAAAATTACGAGCTGCAAAAAGTGAATTAGGAGAATATGATCCAGCAGCATTATTTGAAAAATCAAAATCTAAATTGATTTCATATTATGCAAATCCAGAAAGTAGTTGTTTAGTAGAACAAGATGAAGAGCCACCTCATGAATTAGATATTGATGCTAAAAAAATTTCATTAATCATTGCATCATCATTAAAATCAGAAATTTTTAGTGAAATATATCCAATGAGAAAAACTGTAGTTGATGGTTCCAATACAACAGGATTTCAACGTACAATGTTGATTTCACAAGGAGGTAGTTTTGAAGTTGAAGGAATTACAATAGGAATTCAATCAATTTGTCTTGAAGAAGATGCAGCAAAAAATTTAGGAGATGAAGGTATTGTCAGGAAATTCGGATTAGAGCGTTTGGGAATTCCATTAATAGAAATTGCAACAGAACCTTTTGAAGTAGAACCAAAACATATCAAAAGAATTGCTTTAACATTAGGACGGATTTTACGAAGTACAAAAAAAGTGAAGAGAGGTTTAGGATCAATTAGACAAGATGTTAATGTTTCAATTAAAGATGGTGGAGTAGTAATTGAAGTAAAAGGAGTTCAACAATTAGATCAGCTTGAAAAAGTTGTAGAGTATGAGGCTAAAAGACAACAAGGATTATTAGAAATTTCAAAAGAATTGCAAAAAAGAGATTGGATTCACAATAAAGAAAATGATCGAAAAGATATTACAGAACTATTTTCTAAATGTGAATCAAAAATTATTCAAAATGCAATAAAAAAAGAACATAGAATTTTTGGGATTTCATTTAAAAAAATGGCTGGAATGTTTGGATTTTCGCCATATAATGGGATACGATTAGGTAAGGAAATTGCAGAACTGGTACGATTTTTTGGGATTGGAGGTGTATTTCATTCAGATGAGCTTCCAAATTATGGTGTGGAAAAAAGAGATATTGAAAATCTGAAAGAATTTATAAAAATAAATGATGAAGATGCATTTTTGATTTTAGCTGCAACGGAAAAAAGAATTCATGTTGTTATTAATCAAATTATCTCAAGAATAGAATTCATAAAAAATAATGGAATTCCAATTGATACAAGATTAGCTACTGTAAATGGAGAAACAAAATTTCTACGTCCAAGACCAGGAGCAGCACGAATGTATCCTGAGACAGATATTCCTCTAATTATTGTATCAAAAAAAGAATTAGAAAAAGCCAAAGAGAATATTCCAAAATCATGGGATGAATCCATCTCAGAATTACAAATAAAATATAAAATCAATTCACAGCTTGCTGAACAAATTTTTGATTCAAAATATATTGAATTATTTGAAAATATTCTTAATAAACAAACTTTCCAAAGTGGAAAAGTTGATGCAACTTTTATTTCATCAGTATTATGTTCTATCATTCCAAGTCTTGAAAGAAAAGGGTTAGATTCAAAATTGTTAAAGAGTAATGAAATTGAAAAAGCATTTGAAATGTTAGATTCAAGTACTATCACTAAGGAATCAATTAGCATAATTTTTGAAAATATAATGGATGGAAAATCAAAAACAATTCAAGATGCAATGAAAAATACATCTATTGAAACTGTGAATGAATCAGATTTAGAAGAATTGATAAAAAACATAGTTGAAAAAAATCAGGGAATAATTAAAAATCAAAAAGAAAGGGCAATGGGGCCACTAATGGGAATAGCAATGAAAGAATTAAGAGGTAAAGCATCTGGAGAAACTGTAAATAATCTTCTTTTGAAAAATATCAAAAATATGTTAAAAAATATTGATTAGAATTATGCGGGAAGTGGGATTTGAACCCACGAACTCCTAAAAGATAAGGATCTGAACCTTACGCCGTTGACCAGGCTGGGCGACTCCCGCATTGAAAAATTTTGAAATCTAAAATAAGTTTCTTTATTATACTATGAACCATCTATATCCAATTAACTATAGTGATAAAATGGAATTTCGAGAAGTGTATTGTAGTAGTTGTAAAAAAATTCTTGGTCGTTTTAATTCTAAATTTTATTCAGAAGAAAAGATTGAAGGGTTATTAAAAATAGAATATTCAATTCATGTGAAAAGTGGTCATCAAATAGCAATAAGAAAATTTGAAAACCTAAATTAAATCAATTTGTTTAATTGCTTCAGAAAGATTTGAAACTCGACTTATTTTATCTTCTGGAATATGTTGATTCCAAGGTTGTGAATATAAAATGATTTTTTTCTTTTCTTGAAAAATTTTTAATGCATTCAAAGGTGAATCATCTATGAATACATCATAATCCAAATCAGATTTCATAGGTCCATCAATAACAGATACATAATTATCATATGATATATTATGATGAACAAGCCAGTTTTTTACAAAAGAATCAGTAGAACGTTCCCTTGCAGTAACAATATCTACTTGTCCAAATTTAGAGAGATTTTTAGTTGTAATTGATAAATTTTTTTCAGTGGGAGGTATTGAAAACCAATCTTTCCAACAAGAACTTAATTCAGCATAAAAATCATATCTATTAATTTTGAATTTCTTCCAGAAATCCCAGTCAGAAATTTCATGTTTGGTAATTTTTTGTCGAATTGAATTATTATAATTTAGCCAAGATTGAATCACATCAGCAATTACTCCATCAACATCTAATGCGATTTTCATATTTGATCAATTAATCACTGTTTTTTTGAAATTCATTTAGAAGATTTTTTTGATGTTTATTGAGTTTTTTTGGAATATTTACAACAATTCTAACATATTGATCACCTTTACCTCTTGAATTAATATGAGAAACACCCTTTCCTTTTAATTTGATAATCGTGTTAGGCTGACTACCTGAATCAACCTTAATTTTTTCTGTACCTTCTAATGTTGGAACTACAATTTCACATCCTAATGCTGCATCAATCATAGAAACATCTTGGTCATAAAAAATATCTTTTCCATCTCTATTAAATTTTGAATGAGGTTGTACCCTTACTCTTACAATTAAATCACCATTAGAACCATCTGGAATTTCATTTCCTTCTTCTGGAACAGTATAATCACCAGAATCAATTCCAGGTGGAATCTCAAAGGTTACTTTTTTGGAACCTTTTTTCTTTCCTTGTCCTCTACAAGCAGGACATGGTGTTTCAATCATAGAACCTTGTCCTCTACAAGCAGGACATGGTGCAGCTGTTACAAATGAAGCAAACCCCATATTTCGAGTTTGTTTCACTTGTCCTTGTCCATTACAAGTAGAACATACTTTCTTACTAGTACCAGGTTTACAACAAGAACCATTACAAGTATCGCATTGAATTTGTTTTTGCAAATCAATATCCATTTTTTTTCCATGTAATACGTCCTCCAAGGTTACTGAAGTTTCATAAAGAATATCAGAGCCTCTTTGTTGATTAAATCCACCTCCACCACGTCCAAAAATAGATTCAAAGATGGAATCAAATCCACCTCCACCACGTCCAAAAATATCACTAAAGTCTCCTCTAGCACCTTGGAAAATATCCTCACTAGAATACCGTCCATCAACACCAGCATGACCATGTTGATCATAAAGTTGTCTTTTTTCAGAATTTGACAGAACTGCATATGCTTCAGAAATTTCTTTGAAATGTTCAGGAGCTTCTGCAGATTTATTACGATCAGGATGAAATTTTAATGCTAATTTTCTATATTGTTTTTTTATTTCATCTACATTGGAGGATTTAGATACTCCTAGAACTTCATAATAATCTCGTTTTGCAGACATGAATCAATCCATTTTCATTATTTTTGTATAAATGATCAAATTTGAATAATCAATTAGTTTTTGTTTCATCACTTTGTTGTGATTCATCTTGTTGTCCTTCAGGGCCAGCATCTTGTTGTCCTTCAGGGCCAGCATCTTGTTGTCCTTCAGGGCCAGCATCTTGTTGTCCTTCAGGGCCAGCATCTTGTTGTCCTTCAGGGCCAGGAGGAGGTGAAGCATTTTTGTAAAGTTCAGTTGTAACTTCATTAACTAAAGACTGTAATGCTTCAAGTTTAGGTTTTAATTCCTCAGATTCCTTATCTAAGACTTCTTTCACTTCTTTAACAGCATCAGTAATTTTGATTCCCTGTTCTTGTGAAATTTTATCTTTAAGATCATGATTAACTAATTTTTCTGTTGTGTAAATGTAACTTTCAGCTTCATTCTTAAGATCAATCTGTTCTTTCTTTTTCTTGTCTTCATCAGAGAATTTTTCTGCATCTTCTTTTAGTTTTTCAATTTCTTCTTCAGATAATTTTGATGATGATTCAATAGTAATTTTGGCTTCTTTTTGTGTCCCAAGATCTTTTGCAGTTACATTGATAATTCCATTTGCGTCAATATCAAATTTTACCTCAATTTGAGGAATTCCTCGTTGAGCAGAAGGCAAGTCAGTGAGATTAAAACTTCCTAATGAAACATTATCAGTAGCCATTGGGCGTTCACCTTGGACAACATGTATTGTAACTGCTGTTTGATTATCAGCTGCTGTTGTGAAAACTTTACTTTTTGATGTTGGGATAGTGGTATTTCTTTCAATTAGAGGCTCTCTAACACCACCTAAAGTTTCAATTCCTAATGTAAGTGGAGTAACATCAAGTAAAACAATATCACTTGCAACATCACCTGCAATTATTCCTGCTTGAATTGCTGCACCCATTGCTACTGCTTCCATAGGATCAACCCCAGATTCAGCCTCTTTACCAATTAATTCACTAACAAATTTTCTAACGAGTGGAATTCTTGTTGGGCCCCCAACCATTACAATTTTGTTAATATCAGAATTAGTGAGTTTTGAGTCTTCTAAAGCCTTTAGAACAGAAGGTTTACATCGTTCTACAATTGGTCCAATTAATTCATCTAATTTAGCTCTAGAAATTCTTAATTCAAGATTTTTTGCACCTGCTGAAGGATCATGTGAGATGAAAGGTAAATTAACATCTGTTTCCATAACAGTGGATAGTTCAATTTTGGCTTTTTCTGCAGCTTCTCTAATTCTTGTAATTGCAGTAGCATCTTGCGAAAGATCAATTCCTTCTTTTTTCTTAAATTCATCAACAATGAAATCTATTAGAACTTTATCCATATCTGTTCCACCTAATTGAGTATCTCCAGAAGTGCTCATTACTTCAAAAACACCTCCTCCCATTTCCATGACGGTGACATCCAAGGTACCACCACCAAAATCAAATACAAGAATCTTCATATCTTCTTTAGTTTTATCTAATCCAAATGCTAGTGATGCTGCTGTTGGCTCATTGATAATTCTAACAACATCAAGACCTGCAATTGTTCCAGCATCTTTTGTTGCTTGACGTTGGTTATCATCAAAATATGCAGGAACAGTAATTACTGCTTTTTCAACAGGTTCTCCAACAAATGCTTCTGCATCTTTTTTGATTTTTTGTAAAATATATGAAGAAATTTGTTGAGGTTTGAAATCTTTATCTTGAATTTTAAATGTGTAATCTGAACCCATTTTACGTTTTGCAGCAATAACAGTATTTTCAGGATTTGTTACTGCTTGTCTTCTTGCAGGTTCACCAACTAATAGATCACCATCTTTCGAAAATGCAACAACAGATGGAAATGCTTTTCCACCAACCGTAGCGCCTTCTGCAGCAGGAATAATCGTAGGTTTCCCACCCATGACTACTGCTGCAGCAGAATTACTTGTTCCTAAATCAATACCAATAACCTTAACCATTCATAATCACGCCTGTTTTGATATCTCTACTAAAGTAGCCCTTATAATTCTATTTTGTGACATATACCCTTTCCTAATTTCTTTTGTAATCGTATTATCATCTAAATCAGGATCAGTGATTATGGAAATAGCCTCATGTGAATTTGGGTCGAAAATTTCACCCAATGCATCAATAGGAACTACTTGATATTTTTTCAATAAAGAATCCATATTTTTCAAAATAGAATCTAAACCATCTATATTGATTTTATTTTCAGAAAAAACTTCTTTGGCTCTAACAAAATCATCATAAATTTTTAAGAAATCTAGAATAAATTCATCAACCTTTGTATTAACACCATGTTCTATATCAGACTGAGTTTTTCTAGAGAGATTTTGGAAATCTGCCAAAACATGTTTAAATTTTTCATCAGATTTGATTACCTTCTGTTTTTCTAAATCTAATAATTTTGTTAATTCTTCAATATTTGTTTGTGATAATTTTTGTTCTTCATCATCCATTTTTTCTTCCGTTGTGTTATTGTTAGTTAATTGATCTAAATTTTTCTCATCTTGTTCATCAGATATTACATCAATTGGGATTTCATCCGAATCAAATTCACTAGACATTTCAAACAAAATAATAATTTAGCTAATTTATACTATTATTGAATTGTTTCGCATAACGGATTTGCTTTTACAATTATCAAACCTGAATCTTTTTTTGTTTTTTTAACATTTTCAAAATCAAATTTTGAGCAAGCTACAATAATTGTAGTTTTATCACTATGGAATAGATCAAAATTTGGATCTTCATAAGCTTCTACATCACCAATATAATCACGTAATTTTGAAGTTAGATTTTGTAACATTTCAATTTTATCTCCACGCATTGCGTGTTGATCAAGTGTCCAAGATAAAGCAATTTTTGTTCGACTTGCTTTAAGATCATTTTTCTTTAATGTGATACGAATTTCATCAATTAGACGTTTAACATATCCGTCAATTCCTTTAACACTTCCATTTATCAGATACATGAGAGAATTTGTACCTTCAAATGAAGAACCAAGAGATTTTAGATCAAATAATCCTTTAACCATATCGTCTAGAAAAATTTCTTGGAAATCATCAGAGGATAAATCATTTTTTGTTATTTCATCCTGGGCATATTTACATACTTCTAGAATACTGCATAAACTTGAAAATTTTGATAAAACATTAATTGCATGAAAATGTTCTGATGAAGAAATCGCAACAAATTTTTTCTCTTTTTTATCAGTAGTTAACAAATCAGATAAAACAGAATCTTTTTTTCCATTAAAAGAACCAATAATTTTTGGAGGGTGATTAAGATCTTCCAATGGATAATAAAAATATGAAATTTGTTTTTCTATATCTAAACCTGTAACATGTTCTAATAATGAAATATTTTCATTATTTCCACCAAATCCAGTAGGAAGAGTAAAAATCACAGAACTGTTTTTCTTTAGTGATGTTACTGCATCTTTAAACTTGGAATGAATATCTGTTTTAATGTCTTGACCAGTTTTACGAATTCTTGGAGTAAAGAAAAGATATTTAGCTTTAGAAATTGCAACGTCAATTGGTTCCATAGCTAATAATGGTTCATCTTCTTTGAGAGATGATACGTTAGGATAAGTTTTAGCTATTTCAGATTTCAGAGAAATTGCAGAGGGGGTTGACTCATCTATAATGTAAACATCAGCACCTTTTATTGCCATTTGAGATGCAATAGTATATCCTTCAGTACTAAGTCCATAAACAACAACTTTTGTTCCCCCCATTACAAATTACAAAAGAATCAGACTAAGAAAAACTTATTGAAGTGAGTATAATTGCAAAAATTACTTGAAAATATGGATAGATATTCTTACTCCAAAACAATTATTGTTTTCTGAGCCAATAATAGAAAAGTTGAGTAAAAAACATGAAATTTTATGTACTTCTAGAGAATACACAGAAGTTCAAAAATTAGCTAAAATTAGAAATTTTGACCTCAAATATGTTGGAAAGTATGGTGGAAGTGATAATAATAGAAAACTTAGTGCCAGTATTGATAGAATGAGTAAATTATCAAGAAAAATCAAGATGTTTTTACCAGATATTGTGATAAGTTTTTGTTCTCCTGAGGCAGCAAGAATTGCATTTGGTTTAGGAATAAAACATGTTGTATTTTGTGATTCTCCTCATGCAAATGCAGTAATGAGGTTAACACTACCACTTGTTCAAAAATTATTTGCTCCCCATATAATACCAAAAAAAGAGTTTTCTAAATTTGGTATTTCTGAAAAAAATATAATTTCCTATAAATCCATTGATGCAAGTGTAACAATCAAAAGAAAAGTGGGTAATGAAGAATCATTACCATTTAAAATCAATAAAAGAAAAAATATTTTGATTAGAGTAGAGGAAGAGGAATCATCATATGTGTCAAAATCAAATAAAATGATTCCAATAATCAAAAAAATTACAAATGATTTCAAAGAAGAGAATATTGTTATTTTAGGTAGATATACTAAACAAATAAAAAATATTCAAAAAAGGATAGGAAGAAAAGAACTAGTAATAAAAATGTCATTTGATGGAAAACATTTGTTAAATCATACTGATGTGTTCATAGGTTCAGGAGGAACAATGACAGCAGAATCTGCATTAATGGGAATTCCAACTATTTCATATAATGCGGTTCCTAACATTATAGAAGATTTTTTGGTTAAAAAAAAATTGATTAAAAGAGAAACTAATCCAGATAGAGTTTCCAAACAAATAAAGAAGATTTTTGATTCAAAAAAAAGTGTTAATCAAAAAAGAGCTAAAAAAGTTATAGAATATATGGAAGATCCCATTCAAAAATTCGTTAAAGTTATCAAAGAATAATTTTAATAAAATTTTCATAGTAAATTCAAATAAAAAGTTCATTAAGGGAATGAGAGTGTTGGATTTAGCAGCCCGGTAGTGTAGCGGTCAAGCATATGGGCCTTTGAAGCCCGTGACGCCAGTTCGAGTCTGGCCCGGGCTACTTTATTTAAAACCAGGTTAACTGTAACATGAATATAATTAGATAGTTTTCTGAGATTAGGTATAATGACCGATATTATTTTGGGAATGGGGGAAGTTGGAGAAACTCTATTTGATTTGCTCAAAAATAGAAATTTTGACTGTGTTGGAATTGATATTGATGCCTCAAAATGTAAAAACTACAGTAAAAATTCAGCAATTAAAAATCCAAAATATCTTCATATTTGTATCCCAGGTGAATTACATGGATTTGTAGAAATCGTATTAGAATGGGTAAATAGATTTGGAAAAATAAAAGTGGTACTTGTTCATTCTACGGTTAAACCAGGAACAACAAAGAAAATTCAAGAAAAATCAAACATTCCAATTTTATTTTCACCAGTTCGTGGTGTACACAAAAGATTTTCAGAAGATATAAAAAAATATACCAAATTTTTTGCATCAGAAAATTATCAAATAAAGTCAGAATTAAAAATAGATTTGGAAAATAGATTTGGAAAAATTGGATTAATGTCAACTACAAAAACTGCAGAATTAGCAAAGATACTAGTAGATACAACATATTATGGATGGTTGATAAATTATGCACAAATTACAAAAATGATTTGTGAAAAAGAAGGAGTTGATTTTGACGAAATGTGGAAATTTGCAGATGAAATACATGAAAATTTAGGAAATAGGCCAAAAATGTATCCTGGAATTATAGGTGGGCATTGTGTATTACCTAATCTAAATTTAATTAATTATGAAAATATAGATATGATTAAAAAAATTAATGAAACTTATGAAAAATTTAAAAAATAATCATTATTTTTAGAAATCAAGTTTTGTTAAAAGTTTTGATGCTATAATAAAAAGAATAGTTGCAATTATTACAAGTACAATCATTTCAAAAATTATAATTTCGGTAATAGTTCCAAAAATACCTGCCCTAATAACATCTACAAGATAGGTTAATGGATTAAGATAAAATGCTGAACGTAATGGTTCAGGTGCAGTGTTAGCTGGATAAAATGCTGAACTGACAAAAGCAAAGAAAAGAAAAACTGTATTAATAATAACATTAAATCCCTCACTTGAACGTAATCTAGTAGAAATTATTGAGGCCAATGAACCAAATAATACAGAACCTGTAATAGCACCAAAAACAAGAATTGGGATTGTGAATAATGAAAATTCTGCTGATTCAAAAATTACAGGGTAACCAACTATAGCAATTAGAGATGCACTTACTAATCCAACTATACCTATTGTGCAAATATTACTTATAATGTAATGACTTCTAGTAAATGGTCCAGACATAATTTGTTCAAACATTCCATGTCTTCTATCATTCCAAATCAGAATTCCAGAAATGAGAGTACTATTCATAATATTAAATCCAATCATCCCTGATGCTAAAAATGCAGGATAATCTAAATTCAGATTACCAAATGGAATTTGGTTAATTAACGGACCATATGCAAAACCTGCTACAAAAATATAGATTAAAGGAAATATAATTTGCCAAATCAAAAAACCAGGATTAAGTGAAATTGTTAGATTTCTATTTACAAGTCTAATTATTGGATGCATTTTCCCTCATCATTTTTAAAAATATTTCTTCAAGACTTGTAGGTAATGCAGATAAATCTTCAATTTCTATATTATTTTCATTAAGTATTTTCAATACTTTAAGCAATACTAATTCTGATTGCTCTGAATGAATCATAATTGTATTACCAGAATCAAAATCAATTTTATAATCTGGTATATCAACTAATAAAGAAGAGATATCAGATTGTTTTTTTGATAAATTAATTTTAATTGTTTTCTCTTTTCCAAATCTATTTTTTAAAGCATCAGGAGAATCTACAGTTATAATTTTTCCTTTATCAATAATTGCTATTTCATCACAAAGATATTCAGCTTCAGATAAAATATGAGTTGTATAAAAAATTGTCAATCCTGTTTTAACTTTGTTTTTTAAATAATCCAATAACTTTCTACGAGCTTCTGGATCTAATCCTACAGTTGGTTCATCTAAAAATAATAATTCCATATCATGCATAAATTCACGTGCTACTTGTACTCGTCTTCGTTGACCTATAGAAAGATCTTCATTTCTTTTCTTACGAATTTCAACTAAATCAAAATCTTTCAAAAGTTGTTCCATCCTTTTTTTACGCTCAGTTTTTGAAACATTCCACATCATTCCATATTTGTCAAGAGATTTTTCTACAGACAATGTAGGTTCATAACTTGGTTGTTGTAAAACAACACCAATTTTATCACGTATTTTTAGTGGGTTAGAAACAGCATTTATTCCTAAAATAGAAAGTGACCCAGAAGAGGGTTGGATTAAAGTGGTAAGGAGTTTGATTGTAGTGGATTTCCCAGCACCGTTTGGACCTAAAAACCCAAAAACTTGACCGTATTTAACAGATAATTCTAGATTATCTACTGCTTTAATAGAATCATATGATTTCGATAAATGATTCACTTCAATACAAGACATATCAAAACTGTAATTATCTTATTAATTTAGTTAATGAGTTAATTCATAATAGATTTTTTAGGAATTAAATAAATTGAAAAAAGCATTATAATAAAAACAAGAAATTGAATTTTAAAGAAAACTCAATCAAATTTTTACGATCAATTTCAAGTAAGAATTATTTCTAAATTTAATGAAATTTTTATTAATACAATAAAGATAAGATAAACAATTGTCTGAATTTGATAATCTAATTGAAAAATTGTTAGAACAAAAACCTGAACTTACTAAAGAAGATATCGATGAACAGATTAGATTAAAGAAAGAAAAAATTGGGGCAGGTTATTTGACAGATCAAGGAGCATTATTTTTAATTGCATCAGATTATGGAGTTACATTATCAGAATCTACAAAAATGGAATTAAGTATTAAAGATCTATATGCAGGTGCGAAAGAAATTTCATTAGAAACAAGGGTTTTGAATTTATCTCCTGCAAAACAATTTTCTAGAAAAGATGGTTCACCATTTTATCTTAGAACAATGACAGTTTATGATGTAAATTCAACGGCTAGTGTAAAACTATGGGATGAAAAAGCAAATTTGCCTGGAATTGAGAAAGTAAAGCCAGGTGATTTAATTAAGATCATTAAAGCTTATGTAAAATCAGATCTTGATGGCTCACCAACAATTAACATTGGTTCTGGTTCAAATATTGAAACCATAAATGCAGAAAGTGAAATTCCAACTATAGACACTATTACAAAAGATGTCAGTGAGTTACAAGAAGGTGAAAAAGATATTGTTGTTTCAGGAGTAATTGATGGGGTAATTAGTGGTATGGAATTTACAAATTCTCGTGGTCAGCCTGGGAAGGCATTAAGATTGAGGCTAAAAGGTAAAGATGGAAAAAGTGTTAGGGTTGTTCTTTGGGGAAAAGATCAAACATCAGTTCCAAATATGATTTCTCAATCAGCCAAAGTTAGACTGTTAGGAATTAGAGTAAAATCAGGAAATCAAGAATTAGAAGTTCATGGAAATGATGCAACAATTATCGAAATAGATGGTGGAGAAATTCAACCTATTATTGCAAGAGTTCTTTCAATTTCATCAACAGATAATGGAAAAAATTTGATTGTAGCAGTTGACAATAAAAAAAATACTTTCAATATTAGTGATTTTTCAAATTCAACCAGCATCTGTATTGAGGGAGATGTGATAGAATGTATGCCATCAAAAGTTTACGGAAATTCAGTTACACTTGATGAAAATTCATTTGTAAGAAAATTAGATAATGTTGAATCAATTCCATCATTATCTCAATTCAGAACAAAAATCAGTGATATAAAAATAGGTGATAATTATTGTGTTGAATCAATTGTATTAAAAATACCTGAACGACGTGAAGTACAAACAAAAACAGGAGAATCAATTTTACTTTCTGAAATGTTTGTAGAAGATGATACAGGTCAAATTTGGGTAAAAGGTTGGAGAAATCAATCTCGATTAATTGATAAATGTGAATTAGGAGAAATTATTTCAATAACTGGATTAAAGGCAAAGGCAGGACTTGAAGGAAGAATTGAATTGTTTCTTTCAGCCTTTTCAAAAATTACAAAAAAGAATTAAGAATCCCAAAATCCTCTAGTTACAACATATTGTCTCTCAGCTTCATAGATTTGTTTAAACAAATATTCTTCATCTATCATATTTCGTAAGATTCTTGCTGCGGTATCTGCTCCAACACCATATCCAGACATCACAGTAATTGCTACTTTACCAAAATTTTCAACCAATGAAGAGACTTTCCAGGCACGATTAAATTTGTGTTTTTCATCAGATGACAATTTTTTCCCATCATATTTTTTTCGAATGATTTTTGGAAGATCATAATCAGAATAATAGGTGGCAGTGATTTGTCTAGCTTTACAATAAGGACAAATTAAGATATTTTTTATCTCATTTGTTTGAAAAACTCGTTCCCATTTACCACATCTAGCACAAATTAAACGATGTTTAGTTTTTTCAAGTCTTGCTTTTACAAGATCCAATATTCCTTTATCCAAATTTGTAGGAGATGAATAATATTTTGTTGTATGATCTAAGATAGGTTCTGCTAATTTTGAAAATTTATCAACTTCAATCCATTTAATATGAATTTGATCATTATGAATTTCTTTGAGAAGTTTATTAGTATTTTTTAGATCATATTTATCATGAAATAATTCACGAAGAGCTTCATGGACAAGTGCTGTTTTAGAATAACGTTCATACAAAAATCTAGCAGATTTTTTTTCATAAATTGCACCACGTCCAACTATCCCAAATTTTTTTGCTACACACCATGTTTTCCAATTTACATTATGAGTTCCTGTTAAAGATACAGTGACCATTGAATGTAAATCGTAATCATCTTTTATTACTTCAAGAAAAAGTTTTTTTGAAATTCGTGATCTAGTTGATAAAACAATTCTATACCCATCTGAACGAACATCAACTACAGAACCCAATATTGAAGAGAGTATAGAAGAAAGTAAAGTAGAAAGTGTAGAGTTAATTTTAGTTCCAAAACATGAATGAATTACAATCGATCCTTGAGATTTATTTGATTCAATTATAAAATTTGTGTCATCAGGAATTTCATCAAAATTTAATTTTTCAATTGTTTTATTGATTAATTCAAGAGAACCATTTTTGACTCTACTTCTAAAATTTCCTACTTTTTTTGCAGTTTTATAATCAATTGGGATACTTTCACCTTCCCAATATGGAACAGTAATACCTCCACCTCTAAAGGGTTCAACATTTACAGTGAATGATTTTTCATCTACATTTAGAATTCTCCATTGAGAACCTTTTAACACAAAAATATTTCCCGAATCACCAAAATCCCCTACAAATCTTTGATCTAATGAACCAATAATTTTTTTTCCAACACTATCAAAAACTTTGAATTTTAAAATATCTGGAATCGTTGAAAGATTCTCAAAATAATATTTGAATGAGCGTCCTTTCTTCCAAAAAATCATTTTTGTTCTATCAAAAAATATCAAATAATTTGCATCAAGTAAATCTAAAACATCAACAAATTCCTCTAGTTGTAAATTTCTAAAAGGATATGCTTTTCGTACCAATTCAAATGCATTTTCAACAGAAATTTCACCAATTTGCATTGTTAATCCCACTAAATGATGAGCTAAAACATCAAGAGAATCATTATGGATTTTTTGTTCTTCTATTGAACCTTCTTTAATTCGTTCAAGGATAGCTTGTGCTTCAAATTCATCATCAGAATTATTTGTTATTATTAATCCTTTAGCTGATGCATTTCGATTATGTCTACTTCTACCAATTCTTTGCACTAGTTTTGAAACTTGCCTTGGAGAACCATAATGAATTACTAATTCAACTGAACCAATATCTAATCCTAATTCCAGTGAAGATGTACATACAACAATTCCATGTTTTCCTTCACGTAAATTTTGTTCAGTTTCTTCTCTTACTTCTTTTGAAAGTGAACCATGATGTAATTCAATTGTTATGGAAGATTTTTCTTTTAGAATTGATGCCAAAAATTCAGCCTCACCACGAGTGTTAGTAAATAGGAGAATAGGAGAATCTAACTTTAATTCTAAAACATGTTCAATGATTTTTTCTGCTACATCAGATATTGTTCCATTCACATATTTTATTTCTACATCATATTTTCTGACAGATGTATCTCTAATAATTTCACATTTCCTTTTAGTTCCTACAACGAATTTTCCTGCTTCCTCAAAATTCCCCACTGTTGCAGATAATCCAATTTTTGTGAGAGGAAATTTTGAATTTAATTCTAATCTTTCAATACTTAGAGAAAGTTGTGTTCCACGTTCACTCGCCAATAATTCATGAACTTCATCAATTATAATCCACTCTAAATCAGATAATGCATCTAACATTTTGATTTGGGTTAAAAGAATCACTAATGTTTCAGGGGTGGTAATTAGAATATCAGGAGGATTATCTCGGATTTTTCTTCTATCTCTTTGAGAAGTGTCACCATGTCTTATTTCAATAGATAATTTATTTTCATGTGCATATTTAGTAATTCTTCTAAATACATCACGATTTAATGCACGTAATGGAGTTATGTATAGTGCTTTAATCTTATTATTTTTTTTAGATTTTTTCAATAAAGAGAAAATTGGAATTACAGAACATTCAGTTTTTCCTGAACCTGTAGGTGCAATCACTAAACAATCCTTTTTTTGTAAGATTATAGGTGAAGCTTTTTTCTGAATTTCTGTTAAATTTGTAAATCCAAATTTTTCAAAAATTGAATCAGTAGTTTGGTTCATCTGTTGATTTTGAATATGATCTTTCATAAATAATGACACCTACTAAGCCAAGTGTAAATAAAACTACAGTAATAATTGGAATTAAATCAAAAATTCCTGCCATTGATATTATTTATTTCAGAATATTAAATATCTTCAGAACTAGCAAATAAGCCTAAAATATCAATATCATAAGAAAAAAATTTCTTATCAATTGCCCAATAAATTTTTCCAGAAAATTTAGTTGAATTTTTTAAAAGGTGTATTTTGATGTGTGTGAATGGATCAATTGAATTTTTCATATTTTCAATTTCTTTGTTATCAATAGTTCTAATCATATTAGTAAAGACTACAGTAGTTTTTTTTGTTATTGCAAATTTTGATAACTCATGCATATATTTCATGAACAATGAATTTTTTTCAAAAGTTAACTCATTTTTTGTATATTCAAATGAAAATAAATCAGTTATATTATCAATCACAATTAAAGAAAAATTTTTGTTTTTGAATTTTTGAATTGATTTTATCTGTTCTGAAGTATTTGTTAATCTAGAAACAGTGATTTGTCGAAGAAGATCAAAATTTATTTCAGAATGTTTTTGAATTTCTAAAATTCTTTCAGGTCTAAATTCACCGGTTGTATCAAAATACAAAACTTGCCCACCATTTTTTATTGAATTGATCAACAATTGTAACAATAGTTGAGTTTTTCCAGTTCCATTTCCCCCAAAGATATCTACAATAATACCAGATGGGATTCCACCTTGCAAAAATTCATCTAATTTTTCTAAACCAGTTGAAATCATTTGAATAATTATAAAAAAAGAGGAAAAAATTTAAGGAATTCTAGTTTTTACAAAAGAGGCAAGGCTTTTATTCTAGAGAACAAGGTTTGAAAACGAGTGAATAATTAGTGTCACAATCAAATAGTACAAAAAGACCTTTGACGACTCTCCAAAAAAGTACAAAGAAAAAAGTTACTGTAAGACTGAAAAATGAGGTAGAATACAAAGGAAAGATGGATAATGTTGATTCGTATATGAATTTGATTATGACAGATGCTGAAGAATTACATGATGGAAAAACAATTGCAAATTATGGTAGGGTTATTGTAAGAGGCAATAATGTTTTATTTATCAAGCTAGAAAACGAACTCTAGTATTTATGGTGGTTTTATGACCAATAATTTTCTATTTACATCTGAATCGGTAACAGAAGGACATCCGGATAAAATATGTGACAATATTTCAGATGCCTTTTTAGATGAATTTCTTAAACAAGATCCTAATTCAAGAGTTGCAGTTGAAACAGTAGTTACTACAGACTTTGTAGCAGTGGCAGGTGAAGTTACAACAAAGGCTAATTTAGATAAACAAGCACAAGAGGAATTAATCAGAAAAACAATCAGGGAAATCGGGTATGATAATAAAGATTTAATGTTTGATGCAGATACTTGTCAAATTAATTTAAGATTACATTCCCAAAGTCCAGATATTAGTCAAGGCGTTACAGCAACTGAAGATAAAGAACAAGGTGCCGGTGATCAAGGATTAATGTTTGGATATGCGACAAATGAAACTGAAGAATTAATGCCCATGCCAATATTATTAGCTCATAAATTGATTCAAAAATTGTCTCAAGTAAGAAGAGACAAAATATTACCATGGGTAAGACCTGACGGCAAATCTCAGGTTTCTGTAAGATATGAAAATAACAAACCAACTAAAATTGAAACTGTGGTTATTTCCACTCAACATGCACCAGAAATATCTCAAGATGAAATTAAGAAAGAGATCATTGAGAAAGTTATCAAACCAGTATTAGGAAGTCTTTGGAACGAAAATATAAAAACTCACATAAACCCAACTGGAAAATTTGTGATTGGAGGACCACATGGTGATGCAGGACTTACTGGAAGAAAAATTATTGTTGACACTTACGGTGGATTTGGGAGACATGGTGGTGGAGCATTTTCTGGAAAAGATCCATCAAAAGTAGACAGATCAGCTTGTTACATGTGTAGATACATTGCAAAAAATTTAGTTGCTGCAGGTTTAGCAGATAGATGTGAAGTTCAACTAGCATATGCTATTGGAGTAGCAGAACCAGTTTCATTATACGTTAATACATTTGGTACAAATAAGATTTCTGAAAACCAGATTGAAGAGTTAGTTAGAAAAAATTTTGATATGAAGCCTTCTGGAATTGTTTCACAATTAGATTTGAAGAGACCTATTTACAAAAAAACTGCAGCATATGGTCATTTTGGAAGAAATGAAGTAGAGTTTTCTTGGGAAAAAATAGATAAGGCTGAAACACTAAAACAAGCTGCCGGACTCTAATAATTTAATTATTGATTTACATTTTAAGCCAGAAATATTCTGTAGTTTTTTGTGATCTCCTTTAAAATTACCAATCAAAATATTTAGATCATCAATTCCAAAATCAGATTTAGAATTGTTTATTGCAGTATGATAGTATTTTTCTAAACTAATTTTTCTTATTTTTGAATTAGTTCCCTTAGAAAATAATTTTACATATTTTTCAAAAGAAAGGGGATTAGGACCTACAAGATCAATTGTTTTATTTTTAAATTTAATATCAGAAATAGATTGAAAAATTATTTGCACAACATCACTAATATGAATTGGTTGAATTGAATATTTTCCAGAACCAGGAATTGAAATTTGTTTATTCTTGATTTGTTTTTTCAAATATTTTGTTAACAGATCATTTTTTCCAACTATATATGATGGTCTGAAGATAGTATAATCTAATCCAGAATTAGTGATTAGTTTTTCTGCTTTATATTTTGAAATAAAATATCCTAATGATGTTTTATCTGAAACTCCTAATCCACTAGCAAAAATTAATTTTTTTATTTTTGATTTTTTACATAAATTAAGAATATGATTTGTAAATTCAACATTTACAGTTTCATAATTAATTTTAATTGATTGTTTTCCAATCCCGATCAGATGAACTAATGCATCTGAATTTTTTATTTTTGGTAGTAAAATATTAGGATCATAATTTTTTGAAATAATTTTTTGTTCATTTCTAAACTCTTTAAAATTATTCCTTGATATTGAAATTAGTTTGACATTTTTTTCAGAAAGGTGTTTTCTAAGATTTGTGGCAATAAATCCACTTGCTCCAGTAATAACAATTTTTGGAGATCCATTCATAAAATAATCATAATGATTTTAATTTTAAATCTATTTAGAAATGGCATACAAGAATTAATACAGTAAAATTAATACCAAAAATGTGAGTGATAGTAAAAATAATCTAAAAACAGGTTATACTACTGGTAGTTCTGCCACAGCCGCTGCAAAAGCTGGATTATTATCAATTATTAATCAACAAAGAATAGAAAAAACAGATATTTTATTGCCAAAGGGGAATTCAATTCAAATTCCTGTTTTTTCTTGTGAATTTGAAAAAGATAAAGCAAAATGTTCAGTTATAAAAAATGGGGGAGATGATCCTGATGTTACTCATGGTGCAGAAATTATTGTTGATATATCATTTATAGAAAAAATAGATGAAATAGAAATTGATGGTGGAGAAGGAGTAGGAATTGTAACAAAGCCAGGATTAGGTTTGGAAATCAACAAAGCTGCAATAAATCCAGTTCCAAAAAAGATGATTATAGAGAATTTGAGAGAAATTGGTAGTGAAGTTTTACAAAAAAAAGGAATTAAGGTATTGGTTTCAGTTCCTAAAGGAAAAGAATTGGGAACAAAAACAGATAATCCCAGATTAGGAATTAAAGGAGGAATCTCAATTTTGGGAACTAGTGGAATTGTAATTCCATTTTCTACTGCAGCGTTTGCTGCATCAATTAGACAAAGTTTGGATGTTACAATTGCGATGGGTGATGACACAGTAGTATTGACAACAGGTGGAAGAAGTGAAGATTTTTCAAAACAGATTATAGATTTACCAGATCATTGTTTTGTTCAAATGGGTGATTTTTCAGGATATTCAGTTCAACAGTGTAATAAAAAAAATATCAAAAAGGCATATGTGGTTGGATTTATTGGAAAATTTGCAAAGATGGCAACAGGTGTAAAACAAACACATGTGAAGGGTTCAAAAGTAGATATGACTTTTCTGGCAGAATTAGCAAAAAAAATAAATGTTGATGAAACAGTAATTGAGAAAATCAAAAAAGCAAATACAGCTAGACATGTATCTGAAATTATTCAAGAAAATAACATCAATGGATTTTTTGAATTAGTATGTAATCAAGTGTATGAACACATGAGAAAACATGGAGAGAATAAAGTTCGAATAGAGGTAATTTTATTTGATTTTGATGGAAAAGTAATGTCTAGAAAATCCCAAGAGTAAGGTATTTTATTAAAGTTAAAAGGTTTTGAATATGGAAAAAGTTTCTGTTTTAGCAATTACTAAAAATGGAATAAAAATTGGTCATAGTCTAAAAGAAATATTTCCAAATTGGGAAATTTATGCACCTGAGAAATTTTCAAATGAAGAAATGAAAATTAAGTGGTATTCTGAGCCCACATCTAAAAAAATAGTGGAACTTTTTCAAAAAAATAATGCGTTGATTTGTATTTTTTCATTGGGAGCAGTAATTAGATTAATTTCTCCTTATTTGAAAGACAAAAAAACAGATCCCGCAATAATTGTAATTGATGATAAATCAAATTTTGTAATTAGTGTATTATCAGGACATATTGGAGGTGCCAACCAATTAACAAATGAAATTGCAGAAAAATTAAAGGCAATTTCAGTGATAACTACTGCTGCAGATGTTAACAATACAATTTCAGTAGATTTGATAGGAAAAGAGTTTGATTGGAAGATAGATGATGATTCATCTGTTACAAAAATTAGTGCAGATATGGTTAATGAAGAACCTATAGGAGTTTTTCAAGAAACAGGTGAAAAAAAATGGTTTAAAGAAAAACCAAAAAATGTTTCATTGTATAATAGTTTAGAAGAATTGATGAAATCAAATTCTAAATCATATCTAATAATTACTGATAAAATTATAGATGATTTGAAAAAAGAATCCGTTATTTATCGTCCTCCAAGTTTAATTATTGGAATTGGATTGCATTGGGATACAACAAAAGAAGGAATTAAAGAAGGAATTGAAGACTGCATGAAGAAATTTAATCTCAGTCCAAAATCAATTGCAAAGCTAGTTTCGATTAAAAAACCTCAAGATGTTCAAGGATTAATTGATCTTGGTATAGAGATGAATATTCCTGTAGAATATGTCAATAGAGAAGATTTGGCTGAAATAAATGCTCCAAATCCTTCAGAAACTGTAAAAAAGTTTGAGGGAACAGCAAGTGTTTCTGAAGCTGCTGCCATTAAGATTTCAAAAGGTGAACTAATAGTGGAAAAACAGAAATTCCCTCCCAATTTGACTATAGCCATAGCGAGGATTATGAATTGAAACGAGGATTATTAATTATTGATAGGGGGAGCAGAGAAAGAGAAGCATCTGAGGAACTAGAGACTATTTGTAAAGGAATTAATGAAAAACGAGCCTATTCTATTACAGATTATTGTTTTTTGGAAGTTGAACCACCACATATTGAAGATGGGATTGCAAAAAACCTAAAAACTGGAATTGAAACATTGACTGTTGTACCTTATTTCTTGTATCCTGGCAAAAAAGTAAAAATTGCTATTGAAGAAGTTGAAAAATTACAAAAAGATACAGAAGTAAAATTTCTAATAACAAAACCAATGAGTATGCATAAAACTCTAGTAGAAATTGTTGAGAATAGAATTTCTACAGCATTAAAAGAAAATCAAATTACACTTGAAAACAAAGATGTAGATGTTATGATAATTGGTCATGGTAGTAAAGATCCAAATGCACAAACATCTCTTGATTATATTGTAAATGAATTAAATGATTCATACAGAAATGTTAGTCGTTGTTGGTTAGAAATTGAGCAACCAGATATTTTTGAAGGAATAAAAAAATGTGAAAAAGATAATCCAAAAGTTTTGGTGATTGTTTTTTACTTTTTACATGAAGGTGCACATGTTAAAACCGATATTAACAATGATTTAATTCCAGCACTTGAAAAATCTACTGTAAAAAAAGTATACATTACAAAACACATTGGAACTGATCAAAAAATAATAGATTTAATTTTAGAAAGAGCAAAAGAGGTAGAAGATGCAAACTAAGAAAGGTCAATCAATTGAAGATGCTAGTATGCAAATGATTGAAAATGAAATTGGAAATCATCAGTATAATGAAAAAGAATGGTCAATAGTTAGAAGGATTATTCATTCAACAGCTGATTTTGATTTTGCAGACAAGAACAGATTAATTTTTCATAAAGATGCAATTGAAAGCGGCATGAATGCTTTGAAGAATGGATGTAGTATTGTAGTAGATGTTAATGGAGTGATTGGGGGATTTAACAAACAAAATCCTAAAGATTTTGGAAATAATATAATTTGTAATATTTCAAAGCCTGAAATCATGGAATTGGCAAAAAAAGAAGGAAAAACACGCTCACAAGTATCAATGAGAAAAGCAATTTCTGATATTGATGGAGGAGTTGTAGTTATTGGAAATGCTCCTACAGCACTAATTGAAGTAATCAAAATGGTAAATGAGGGAATAGTAAAACCTGCATTAATTGTTGGAATTCCAGTTGGTTTTATCTGTGCTGCTGAATCAAAAGAAGAATTATCAAAGTTGGAAGGTGCTCCATTTATTACTAATTTAGGAAGAAAAGGAGGTAGTTCATCAGCTTCAGCAATAATAAATGCAATTTTTAAGTTAATTAGAGCAGAATCAACTTTTTGAATATTTTATACAATTATTTACAAAAGTTTTTGCATAATCTGAACTATCAAAATAAAGATGTCCATAAGATGCAAGAGTATTGTATTCTATCATTCCATCTTGATGATTTTTTATTCCGTCACCGATTTCTAAATTATAAGAGAATTTTGAATCAGAAGATATAGAATCTAATTTAGAATAATGAAATTCATGTCCTTGGAAATTTTGTTTCTTTTCTGTAATAGTGGTTTTTTTAGAAATTTTTCCTTTAGTGTAATTTAATTTCATTTTTTTGGTCATTTTAGTTTCAGCATCAAATAATCCAATCATTTTGTATTTTTTGTTATTAGATGAAATTGATTTTGTGAGATACATTAATCCTCCACATTCAGCATAAATAGGTAAATTATTTTCAGCAAGTTTTTTGATAGATTTTTTTATAATTTGATTTTTTTCAAGAGAATTTCCTAAAACTTCAGGAAAACCGCCACCAATGTAAAGTCCATCACATTTAGGGATTTTTTTGTCTTTAATGGGACTAAAAAATTTTAAAGTTGCACCCTCACGATGTAATGCTTTGAGATTATCATGGTAATAGAAATTAAATGATGTATCAAGGGCTACTGCAATAGTGGTTTTTGTTTTTTTAGATTTGATATTTTGAGTTCTTGATAGATTAATTGGATTATTTAGAATTTTAATGATTTGTTTAATATCTAAAGATTCTGAAATGATTTTTGAAATTTTTTCAATTTGTTTTTTTAGAATTTTATTCTCTGAGGTTGAAATTAAGCCTAAATGTCGTGATTCAATGTTTAGTATAGGGTTTTTTGGTATAACACCTACAATAGGGATTTTAGTTTTTTCTAAAGCACATTTGCATAAATTTTCATGTTTTTTGCTACCTATTTTATTAAGAATTATTCCAGATATTCGAGAATTTTTATGAAATTTTTGAAACCCTAATGCAGTTGCTGCAATTGAA
>JAANXA010000022.1 GCA_018263505.1 Candidatus Nitrosopumilus sp. | reverse complement strand
TTTTCTATATTGTTATTAGTGGGGATTACTACTCCTGTATTTGCTCAAACTGATTCAGAATCTTCTGTCTCTGTAACTGTTTCTGCTGATAAAACATCTTATTTGTTTGATGAAGTTGCAGTGATTCAAGGTTCTGTATCTGAAGAAGTTTTTATTATGAAACCGACATTTATTCCTGAAAAAATTTTGATTACTATTTCTGGCAATTCATTTGAAAAAGCAATAACTTTGTATCCTGATTCAAATCTACGTTTTAAAATTACTCAAAATCTTCAACAAGTTTTAGGAATCACTGGTGGTGAATATACTGTTACAGTACAATATGGTGATACTGTTTCTCAAACATCTTTTACAGTGGGTAATGAAATAATTATAGACGATGAAATTGAGACACGAATTTTATCTGTAAATACTGATAAACTACAATACCTTCCAGGTGCTAATGTTTACATTACTGCTGAAGCAAATTTTGTAATTCCTTATTCTGAAATATATTCACCAACACAAAAACCTGGTTTGTATTTTCAAATTAATGATCCAAATGACAAAACATTGTTTTCAGGAAACTTGTTTCCTGTTGATGGAAAATTCTCCACTGATATTTTTATTTCAACTCTAAATCCTGTTTATGGAACTTACCAAATAACTGGTGAATATTCTGATCAAATCACCATTGCAACTTTTGAAGTAGTTGAAGATATTAAAGAAGACAAAATAATTTCACTTTGGACAGATAAAGAAGTTTATGGTTTAGGTGAAACTGTAAATATTTCTGGACGATTAAATCAATTATGGATACCTTCAATTGATCTTGAAATTCAACAACAAATAGACGTTCACTAGATTCTAGTGGTGGTACCATTTTCAAAATTCTTGATTCTGTAATTGTTAATGGTGATGGAACATTTACTTTCTCATTTGATCTTCCAAGTAACAATGAAAAATTAGGTGATTATTCAATTAAAGTATCTAAGGAAATCGGTACTGCAACAAAATCTATCATTGTTGTTGAAAACCCTCTTGATTATTCCTTAGACACCATGCCTATTTCCGCTTCATTGGATTCTGATATTTACCCTATTGGTGAAACATTGATTCTTTCTGGAAAAATTTCTAACCCTGTAGAAAAATCTGAATTCTATACTGACTCCATTATTTTGAATATCGTTGATGTTAATGGTGATTCTCTCAGTATTGTAGGTCATGATGCAGATGAAACAAAAACTAATCGTGGTGTTGGTGTAGTTAATGTTGATGAAACTTTCACTATTTTACCTGATCCTTCTGGACACTTCACTTTTAATCTCTCTATAACTCGTGCACAATTTGAATCAGGTGATTATGTAATACATCTCAATTATGGTACTTTGGCTTATTCTATTCCATTTTCCGTAACTGATCCTGTGGATATTTCAGAATTAACCCTGACACTTGAAAAAGAAGTTTATGGTTTAGGTGAAATCGTTAATCTTTCTGGTTTGATTCCTCCAACTGGAGAGCCTGCAATTTCCATATCTTTGACAAAACCTGATGGCAGTATTCATCGTTCTGGAACTAATATTGACAATCAAAGTTTCTCATGGTCATGGGTTGCCCCTATTTCTGAAAAGACATCAACCAATGTATCTGAAAGATCTTCTAATTTGAATTCAAATTTGGGATTATACAAAATTAATGTATATGCATCTGGATATGAAAAAGATATTTTTTTCAAAGTTTCATTAGACCCTGAAAATGATGTAATTTCAAAAGATCCTCTATTCGTAACTGCTGAAAAATCGATGTATATTGTAGGTGAGAAATTAAAAATTGTTGGGAGTACTTTACCTCATTCTTCTGATGGTCATGGTTTGATAGTCCCTCAACGAGTTATTTTGAATGTACAAGATATGACATTTCCTTATGATGTGATTTTTGAAAGTGCAGTATACTCAAAACAAAATGGATATTTTGAAACAACTTTTGATTTACCTGCAACAGTTTTCACTAGTGGAGAATACAAAATCAATGCAATGTATGGCAGTTTATCTGAACAATCTACTTTTAGTGTTGTAAATGATTTCACTTTTGGACTTGATGCTGATGTATCTTTAACTGTCTCTACTGACAAATCACAATATTTTCCTGGTGATATTGTCACAGTAACTGGAAAACCAAATAAACTAATTTATCTTGATAAATTTGATGTAAGTATAATTCAAAAATCTGATACTGAAGTAACGTGTGGTTCATTTATCTGTGGAGTGCATCAAGGTCCTATAATTTCAATTTTACCTAGTCCTTCAGGCTCTTTTGAACATAGTTTTGTTATTGGTGATTCTGATTCTTCATTAGGACTCTATGAAATCACAGTTGATGCAGATTTTGAGACAAAATCATTACAATTCTCAGTTGTACCTCCTCCAAAATTAGATACTGTTATTGAAAAAGAAACTAGAATCTCAGAAAAAAACCTGTCCATTTTAACTGAAGAAAAACTTTTTCAAGATACTTCTATTGCACCTAGAGTTTTGTCTGGTTCCTTGATTACACCATTAAGGGATGATCAATCAAATGTTAATCTCAAAGTTTCAACTGAATTTGGACTTTGTATAATTGGTTCTGATGAGAATTGTTTAGTACATGATTCTACTAGGTCACAGGGCCAAATCTATGAAACTGTAATCATTGATGATATGAGTTTCAATGTTCGTTATAGTGGACCTGATGTAAGACTGGAAAAATTTAGTATATTGCCTACTTCATCTGATGATTTCTTACCTGATTCAAATTGGAATATTGATGTCATCAAAGACGAACAAATTTCAAGATTATACTACAAGGTAACATACAAGACATTAGAATAGATTCAAAACATAGTCTACTTGAATTATTAATATGAAATTACAAGTTTTGATGTTTTTTCAAGATGATCCAAAAAAATGTACTGCAGCTAAAATGGTAAAATTTGGTCTTGCTCAAAGTATTAAAAAAATTGGTAATAAGGGAATGGTTTTAGATCCCTTCTCTGAGAAAACTTTGCTTCCAAAAGATAAAAAATCAATTAATTCTATTGTTGGAATTGACTGTTCATGGAATTTAGCTGATAAAGCATTTTCAAAAAAATTTGATGGCATTAAAAGAAAACTCCCTCCATTACTTGCAGGCAACCCTGTAAATTACTCAAAACTTAATAAATTAACCACAGTTGAAGCCTTATCTGCATCTTTATTCATTTTAGGTTTTAAAGACCAAGGTTTAGAACTCCTTGACAAATTCAAATGGGGGCATACATTCTATGATCTCAACCAAAATCTTTTAGATGATTATTCTAAAATTGACACTGAGGAACAAATAGAATCAATTTTAACCGATTATGGATTATCTTGATTGTTTTATTTTCAGAATCATTATAATTCCTGAAATGATGACTATTGGAATAATTAAATATCCATAATTTGATTCATTTTCTAAAAATTTTACATTCTCAAAATTATTTTTTGGAATCTCTACTTTATTTTCTGTCACAAAAAAACTTGTTTCATAAAAATCAGGTCTTAAAACTGATTTTGAAATTGCAAAAATTTTGATATTGTTTGCACCACTACTCAACCCTTGTGTTTTTTTATGAGGAATGATGATTGTTTTTTCATCATTTGTGTTCTCAATTGATTCTGATAAAATCAAATCTCCTTCATTATTCGTTAAAAAGTACATTATCTGGTCTGTATCTTCAACAAAAATATTCATCTTGATGTCTTCCCCTCTATGAATAATTTTATCCATTTCTAAATTTTTAATTAATGGAAATTTTGTTTCTTCAAATTCTGACCATTTTCCTATCTTAAATGGATATGATTCATCATTAAATGAATTAACTGTAATTGTTCTAGATTCTGGTGCATATGATTCCAGATAAAATGGACCATTACTTATCACTGCATGATTATTCTCCTCAATCCATTTAATTGATGATTCATACCTGTTTTGATAATCTTCTAAATCCTGGATGTTTCCATCAAATCCATTTGGAATGTGATTGCTGTTTTTAAATTCTTCAAGATATTTTTTGATGATATTTGCATCATTTGGAATAATTAATGACAACCAATTGATATTTTTGCTTGTTGCCCCTGATCTGGAAAATGAAACTTTTCCATCTGTTACTGCTTTTTCCATGGCTGCTGAAATTTCCCATGGCATTGAATTCCACATCATTGCCCAATCTGCAATTTCTGCATCATCAAAATGCCAATAATCCACATAAACTTCAATTGTGTCCTCATCAATTACATTCACTCCTTTAATCGTCTGAATACTCTGTGTGGCAATTGGTGTAAATTCAGTATCAAAAGTTTTGTCATTTTCATCTGTCTGAGTTCCCCATTCTATTGTAAAATACAATGAATGCAAAATGTCATTCATATCCATCATTTGCCCGTTATGCCAATTACTAAAATCAAAATCAAATACAACTTTACTTGTAGCGAGGGTTCCTGCTGAAATTTTACCCCATTCTTGTGCTTTTGGATTCCATATTTTTGATTCTTGAGGAATTTCTAATTTTCCATCCGGTCCGGCCGTCTCTACATTCCATGTTGCTCTAATTGGAATAGTTTTTCCTGTGAATGGATGTTTAAATGAACCTGGATCTGAAATGATTCCCCAAATTTGTCTACTATAACTATCTGTCAAACCTCTCACAGGATTCCATGCCCCTTGATAGATTTGCTTCACCCCGATTACTAATTCATTATTGTCACTTTTTGCATTGATTGGTGTAAATCTACTTGGAACTCCTGCACCAAAATCATTTACTACTCCTGAAATTTTTTCATTCACTACATATTGATCAATTTTACTTGCCAAAAAAATTCTGACTGATTCATCAATTCCCTCGATTACTGCTTTTTGAATCAACTCAGTTCTTTTTTTTGATGATGCAAAATCACCTGTGTATATTTTTTGAGTAATTTTATCTAGTTTTTCATTTTTATAATTCCAGTATGTTGGATCATTAAATCCTGGCATATTTGAAAACCATGGTGAATACATCTGTCCTAATCCTATTGAATCGTATCTTACAAATGCAGAACTTGCCCATCCTTCAGTGTATAAACTCCATTTCAAATCTGCAGGATCTGAACCATAAACTACAACAAATGCTTTATTCAAATCTCCAAAATCTTTTTTCACTGTAAATCCAATTTTCTCTAATTCTACTGACAAAATCTCTCCGATTGATTTTCTAACTGGATCATCGCTTCTGATAAAAATTGTAATTTCTATTGGTTTTTCATTCATAAACCATTTTTCATTAATTTTCTCAGCTCCTCTCTCGTCAAGACTTTTTGTAATTATTTTATTTGCAAGTCCTGGATTATATTTAAAATCAAATAACTCTAACTGTTCAATAACTGAAAGATATTCTGGTTCAGATGGGCTATAGTATGAGATTATTGATGTACCATACCCTCCCATTAGTTCATTAACGATTAATTTTCTATCAATCAAATAATTTAATGCAAATCTAATATCCTTATTTGAAAACGGATTAAATTCATCTGATTCTGCAGGATTGACTAAAATACTATATCTTCCCCCTGTAGAATCAAAAATCTGCAATCCTTCTTTTGCTTGATGTGCCTCTAATCTGTCTGGAGAAATTGTATAATAATACATATCCAAATTTCCATTACGTACTTCTTCTAAAGCTGTATTTTCATCTAAATATTGAATGAATTTTACCGAATCAGAAAATGTATTTTTTTCTGCAAAAGCATTATTTTGTATCATTAAAACAATTGATAAAGCTAGTATCACTACTAGCAAATTTTTCATACTCTGCATTTTTAATGCTTATAAAAAAATCTATATCATAATACCCTGAAATTATAATCTCTTAAAACCTAAATTCTGTTTATGAAACAAAATGTCTGTATGGGAATACAATCTAAAATGATTACTGGATTACCTGGAATTATTCCTGGTGGTGTTTCTGTCACTGATTTTTGTGCTGTAACTAAAATGAATTCTATTGATTCAAAGTCTGTTTTAGATGAATTTGTAAAAAACAATATTGGTTTGATACGAGACGGTTTATACTATTTTGAAACTGGTGATAAACTAAAAATCGCTATATCATTGCTTGAATCTGGATCTCCAATTGATGAAATTTCCTTAGTCCTTGATTGGAGAGATTTTGAAGGTTTAACTGCAGAAATTTTAACCTCCAAAAATTTTGCAGTAATCAAAAATATGATTTTAACAAAACCACGAATGGAAATTGATGTAGTTGGAATTCGTTTGGGTATTGCAATTTTGATTGATTGCAAACATTGGAAACGATATGCCCCTTCTTCACTTACAACTGCTGTCAAAAAACAAATTGAACGAACAAAAAAATATGTAGAAAAAACTCAAGGTTCAATTGCCGTACCTGTAATTGTTACTTTATTCCAAGATAAAGTGAATTTTATTGAAAATGTTCCAATTGTTCCTATATTCCAATTCTCTTCGTTTATTGATGAATTTTATGGTAATATTGAACAAATGAAAACTATAGGAAAAGACTAGTTATGAAAAGTCCGACACACCCAATCACGAACATTTTAGTAATTCTCAAAGAATTATCTAATGCTTTTGAATAATCTTCATAAATTCCAGTTCCCATAACTTTCACTTTAGCTTCATTTTCTAAAATTTCAAACTTTGCCGATTTTGTTGTGGATTCTGATTTTTTAGCAATTTCCAAAAACCATTTTGATAACTTATCTGCACTTGTAATCAGTCCTAACTGATAGTACCCTTGCCTGTTCCTGGCTTTTACTGGAGCATAATGTGTATCTGATGTACAAATCTCTAGTAATTGATAATCTCTTTTTGAAAAATTCTCTATGATTTTCTCTCTAATTCCATTTTCCATATTGTTGGAATCTGCCCATCCTAAGAAATATTTTTTTTTATTAATTTTAAAACATACTACTCCTAACCCTCCTACTCCTAAATCCTCTGTCCACACATCCATGTCATCTGAATTTGAATATCCAAATTCAATAGAATGACTCTCTTTTGAAATTAATGTATCTAAACATGATTTTGCTGCATTTAACATATCTTCTCCATCTTCTTTTGAAATTTCTTCTCCCATTGCATTATGGCAATCCACTATCATTGTTCTAGAATAGTTTCTATTTTTTGCATATTGATTAATTTCAGTTTTCATGTAGCTTGGAATATCTTCCATTCCGTGTGGGGATAATGATAAAAACAATAATGGATTATTCCCAAAAAGCAATCCTGTCACTCTTGCTTTGTTAATTTGAACTACTACTGGTTCAGTACCTTTCAGCCCTTCTTCTTTGACTTTACTTTTATCTAGACTTTTAAGAAAATTCTCAACTTCACTTCTTGAAGGAAGATTTAACGCATGATCTGAAATACTGTGCATGACCATTGCTGATGATGATAATTTTTTATAAATTTTGTATGGTATGTTACTTCCACCAACTGGATGATATGGACCTGGATGAATTTCTGGCAATACCATTCTGAATTCATTTTCTCCATTAGTTGTTGAAAATTTTAATTGTGATGTGATTACTTTGGTTTCAGATGAACGCTCTTCCATTAATTTCTCCGCATCATCAAAATCATCTCCTTGAGATGCAAGATATGCTTGAATTGTTTTATGGGTACTTTTCATTCCTGGTCTCCCTGCTCTATCTGTTAAAACAGACCACACACTTGCAATTATCATAAATGCTATCCCATACCCCAACCCTATCGGCTCACTTAAAATCGAAAACCACATTTCATGAGGAACTAATGCCAAAAACATTGCTAATGGTTGAATGAAACAAATCATCCAAGCTTTCTTGAGACTTAAACCTAATGTTGTAGTGTATATCCCAATCCTAAAACTAGAAAAAAGAATTAATCCAAATGTGATAAAGAATAATTGAATATCTTTTTGTAAAACAAAGCTTGTTGCCACTCCCATCAGTAATGTAACTGTCCATAACATATTTCCAAAAAGTGATGAATGTAATGATTTTGAATATTCTTTTTTCTTTGTTAATCTGGTATCTAATATTTGAGATACTGCTAAAACTCCTAAAACCATAGGAATTCTGTACCATAATTGTTCAAAGTCTTCTAAATATGCTAAATGTATTGTAAGTCCTGTAACTGCTGCTACACCCATTGATACAACCAATGAAAAATATTTTGATGAAGGGTTTACTAGAGTAAGTGAAAATCTATTGTGTATATTTGAAACGTCGTCTGAGTCTTCCATAGTTTGTTCACGTAGCTAAAAACAAATCAATTATCCACGAAATTGTAATTAAACTGATTGGGATTGATACTACAATCTTTGGATCAATTCTAAATCCTTTTGTTTCATCTTCAAAGAATCTCATGAGTCCTCCACTTGATGCTGGAAGTGGTGCTGATTTCTTACTGCTACTCATGAATTGACACCACGAAATTTAACATAAAAACTTTATTGTTTATCCTTAATTTTTTGAATAGCTTCAAGTGCTGAATTGATCGACTTTAAGATTTCTTGCTGTTTTTCATGATCTTTTTCTTGTTCTAATTCTTTAGAAAGTATCGTGATTTTTTTGTCTAAAATTTCTTCCAACCCTGATTTTTGTGTTTGATTTGACTTTTGCTCAACAATTCTTTTCTTTTCTGGCTCTCTACCACAACTAATACACAATGCTTGACCTTCTTTCATCACCCTTACTCCAGAACAATATGGACATGGTTCACTAAGTAATGTTGCTCCTTTAAGCAACATCTCAGCAGCTTTTTTTGTTAATTCATCTGCCATAAGTTGTCTTTTCTTTTCTATCTAAAAAATCCAATTATTTTTGACAATTATTTTCTGCTCAAACAAGGCTTAATAGTATGAATGATTGAATTGATTTCGAACGTATGGCAGTAATTTGTAATACTTGTGGTCTACCAGAAGATTTGTGTGCTTGTGGTGAACTTGCCAAAGATAGTACTAAAATCATTATCAGATTAGAAACAAGACGATTCAAGAAAAAAGGTACCATGATTGAAGGTCTAGATCCAAAACTCAATAACTTGGAAACTGTTGCAAAAGATCTTAAAAGTAAATATGCTTGTGGTGGAACGGCCAAAGAAGGCTATGTATTCCTACAAGGTGATCATCGTGATACTATCAAAGATACTTTGGTTGGATTGGGTTTTGCCGAAGATAGTATAGAACTTCATTAGAACAAATTGCAAAATTCAAATAAATTATTTCAAGCTATTGGCATTCCTTTTACTGCTTTACTTTCTGTAATTTTTGGTCTTTTGTTATTGTCATTTCCTATTGGACTCTTTGTTGTTTTTGAAACCAATATTGGAGATGATATCAATTTTGATTACCCTTTAACTCATCTTGAACTTTTTGAAAATACTGCCATATACCAAAATCCTATTGATATTGGAATTGGTGATGTGTTTGTAATTTTATGGAGTCTTTATGCCATACTATTTACTATTTCTATTTTAGGACCAAAGCGAAACTTTTTCAAATCATTATCTTCTGTTATCTCTTTAGGAAAATTTGATTTAGAAAAAAATTACATGTTTGGGATTACCAAATGGCTTTCAATTTTAATTTTAATTTCTGCATTGATTAATTTTATTCAAGAAGAATTTGGAATTGTAACAGTTCCTCCCATTGGTGGAAATGATTTAATTCAATTCTTCTATGTAAGTTTGGCACCGTTAATTGAAGAGTTTGGTTTTCGATTGATTCTGATGGGCATTCCTTTGTTTGCTCTTTATTCTCGTAGAACTTCAATCACCTACTTCATTCGTTGTTTGTGGAATCCTGGGAATTTGGAAATTTATGACTCTAAAAAAGCAATTTTACTGATAGTTTTTGTAGGTACTCTTTTCGGTTTTGCTCATATTGCATTTGGTGAATCTTGGAGTGAAGGGAAGTTTGCTCAAGCTACTGCTGGAGGAATAATTTTAGGATGGGTTTACCTTCGATATGGATTTATTGCATCTTTGTTGATTCATTGGGCTACCAATTACTTTGTTTTCTCTTATGCAAATTTTATCTCTCAAATTAATTTTATATCTATTGAGAGTGCTTTTTCTCATTCTTTGATGTCTTCATTGGAATTACTGTTGTTAGTTTCTGGCTCTTTTTCAATTGCAGTATTATTACTTAATAGAGTAATTTCTAAACAAAATTCTGATTTAAAGATCTAATGCTACTTTGAGTCCTTTGTACCTATTTCTAATTGTAACTTCAGTTACTCCTGCAGCTTCTGCAACATCTCTTTGAGTTTTATTTTCCCCATTTGTTACACATGCAACATATAGTGCGGCTGCTGCCAGTCCCATAGGATCTTTTCCTGCTGAAATCTTTTTCTCTTCTGCTGTTTGTAAAATTTTGGTTGCTTTTCTTTTAGTTTTTTCTGATAGGTTTGCTTTACTGGCAATTCGTGAAATACATTTTACAGGATCAACTACTGGCATTTTTAAATTCAATTCTCTTAACAACAAACGATAACATCTTGCAATATCTTTTCGTTTAATGTTACTTGCACCTCCAATATCTTTTAGTGTTCTAGGTGTTTCAGTGTCTCTACATGCGGCATAAAGTGCAGAAGCAATTAATGCTGAAATCGAACGACCTCTAACCAAACCTTTTTCCAAAGCTTTTCTGTAAATGTAAGCTGCTTTTTCAATAACTGCATCACCTACTGCTAATTTGTCTTTTAATCTGTCAAGCTCACTAAATGCCTGTCTAAAATTCCTATCAATTGGTTCATGAACTTGACTTCTACTATCCCAAGTTCTTAATCTTTCAATTGTACTTTTCATTGATGCTGAAAGTGGTTTTCCTGTTGCATCTCTGTTCTGAGGATTGATGACTGTTGCCAATCCCATATCGTGCATGGCAAGAGATGTTGGCACCCCTGCCCTGCTTTTATTTTCCCCTTCGTTAGAAAATGATCTCCATTCTGGACCTGCTTCTGAAATCTTATCTGTTATCACAAATCCGCATTTTCCACAAAAATTCTCTCCTGTACTACCATCTGTAACTATTGTTCCTTGCCCACATCTTGGACACCTATCTTTTGGATTTGTTGTTTTAACCATTTAATATCTCCACAAACTTTTTATGATAATATTTAAGAATTTTCAAACCATTCCTTATAAGCTTGTTGTTTAAATTTTCACAAAGAATAATTTTCTAAATTTTTACGATATAATTTTTTTAATTTTTTCAGCAATTTGCGGCTTTTCATTTTGTTCTAATAAAAATTCTAAATCTTCTTTATTGTCCACATCCCACATGATTCTTTTTACAAAAACCATTGCAACATTTAGCGTATGTTTTTTTGCTGTATTCATATGGATTTTGTAACTATCTTCATCATAATGAGTCTCCATCAAATCAATTGGCATTCTAACAAGTGCATTGGTTCCGTCAAATCTTCTTGAAGGAATAATTATTGCAAAATTTGGTGGTGCAATATAGTTTAACATAAAATCGATATCTTGAGTTTTGATGTATGGTATGTCTTGAGGAAAAACAATTGATGCATCAAAATTATTTTCTAAAAGGTACTTATCTGCAAGTGCTACTGCATTGTTTACACTTTCTTCTTTTTCATCAATTATTATCTGTGCATCAAACCTTTTTCCTATATCTATTGCTTTTTTCTCTTTTGTAACTATGATTATTTTTTCTATTTGTGGTGAAATTGAAACAGTGTGTAAAATTTCTTCTAACATTATTTCACATAATGCTTCTACTTTTGATGGAGATAACACTAATCGTGTTTTTGCATTAGAGAAAGTCTTTACAGGAATGATGACAGCTATTTTCAAATTATAGATGAACTTGTTTTAAGATGAAATTTGCTAAAGAATCTTCTGCCATTTTATTTTTCATGGTAATTTTTGTTTCAAAAACTTTCATATCTAAACTTTGAATTTTTTTGGAAAGTGCTTTATCTTTAGTATCTATGATGATGTTTGAACATACATCTGAATACATTTTTGCTAATCCATATGCATTTGACTCAATTCCTGCTGCTTGCATATATTTTGCAGCTGGACCTGTAATGGCATTGTCTCCAATCAATGGACTAATTGCAATCACTTTTCTTTTTATTTTTGATAACTCTTTTCTAATCCCTTTAATCTGAAGCATTGGACCAATTGAAGTTAGTGGATTTCCTGGTGCTAAAATTACCATGTCTGCATCATGAATTGCATTGATTGCTTCAGGATTTGGACGAGCTTTATCTGCACCAATGTACTGAATCCCTTCAACAGGATCCATACCTCTATGTTTAATCCAATATTCTTGTAAGTGCAATTCTCCTTTGTTTGTATTAATTCTAGTCTCAATGGTGTTATCTGTTACTGGGATAATATTTGCACTAACTGCAAATTTTTCACACATCCATTTTGTAATATCACTAAGATTTTTTCCATTTTTCAACATGTTTGTTCTAATCAAATGAGTTGCAGCATCTCTGTCTCCAACTCTAAACCATGTCTCTTCTCCAAATACTTCCATTTGACGTAAAAAGTTGAATGTGTCTTTTTTGATTCCCCACCCTCTCTCTTGATCTAATAAATCTGCTAAACCATACACAATAGTATCAATATCTGGACACACATAGAGTCCATAAAGCCAGTAATTATCCCCTACATTACTAACTACATTTACTTTAGATTCCTGAGATACAAAACCTCTAACTACTTTGACTGAACCCGTGCCGCCTGCTAATATTGTAATCATATCATATTTCCTCTAAAACTACTAGTCTACAAACCTTACTCCATATTACCTTTTCAAAAAAATATCTGTTTGATAACTTTGGATAAGTTTATTACTAATTTTTATAAAGACGACACATGTCTAGATCTTTAATTTTAACAATTTTAATGGCTGGACTAATTATTGTTGGTACTAGTACTCCTGCATGGGCAGCACAACTAGATGCCAGAGTTAAACCTAATTTTGATGAATCTAGTTTTAAAATGAATTATCAAAAAACAGTATTCATTGAATACCCAAATGGCGGAAATCTATTTGATGAATTACGTGGACATGAATGGACTGTGGAGGGTACTGCTGATTCTACAGATCCTGGTGTTCAAGATCTTATGACAAAATTAAACCAAAAAATTGCTGCTGATGGCAGTCAAGCAAGAATTTCTGATTTAGATGTATCTTATGATTTTCATCTCAAAGCACGAAACATCAACACTTCAGTTGATTACAAAGTGATCCTTGAAGGTACATTAACTGACTATGTAATTACTGATGATGGTCAAAGAACTCTTGTTGACTTAGGTTGGAGAGGTATGTCTGCTAATGGTGAAATTGTTGTTGATGGTATTGAAATTAATATTCCTATGTCTTTGATTAAAGAAAAAGAACCAGCAGCTTTTACATATTTTGCAGGAACTGAGGCAGAAGATGTTCTTAATAGACCATTAATTAATGCTAATTTTATTTTAGAACAACCATTAACCAACTGGCACTTTTTGTTTGACCCTACTGGAATCAATGCTGATGCTAGTACTTTTGGACTAAGTGATGAAATTGCAGGCTTTGTTGTATCCACTTGGACTATGGGTGAAAGTAGTATCAGAGAAGGAAGACAAGTAGAACGAGTATATGAAGCAAATATTGTTGCTGACCAACCTTATGTTGTTAGAAGTATTCAATCTGCAGATGCAGCAACTCTTGCAGTAATTGGATTTGGTGCATTAGATATGTTAGATGGTATTGAAATTGCAGGCGTTACTCCAACTCCTCCAGATGGCTATGCAAATACATCAACTGGTGAATTCCCAGTCATGATTATTTATGGTATGGCTGGAATGGCAGCACTTGGTGGAATCGGATTTTTCATTTTCAGTAATCGTGCACTTAAAAAATCAAATGCAGGTCCTCAAGGACAAACAGGAATTAGTCCAGAAGATCTTGTAGGCTATCAAACCAGTGCATCATCTGGTGGTTATCAAACCAATAGAGGTGAAGCACAACTAAAAGATGCTAGTGACTATCAACAAACACGTAGTATGTATGAAGATTCTACAAACACAAATACTGAACCACAACAACAAAGTCCTCCTCCACAAACAACTAGTGAAGAGGCAGCATGTGGATGTGCAGCATCTGCTGAAATTGGAACTGAATGTGATTGTGAGATGCATGGCTCTTGTCTATGTGATGCAACATGCAAATGTAATGCAAGTATCTGTAAAGATCAAGTGCAATCAATGAGTTAATTTTCTAATTTTTTAAAAAAAATAATGTGTGCTGGGAGTAACCCTCCTTCTGTTTTCACGATATTTCGCTTTGCAGCCTACCTGAACTTGGTACAGGATCCTTGAGTTCTGTTTGGCTTTGCTCCATGTGGGGCGGCTTGTTTCATTCCTTTTATGGAAATCTCAGGTTTTCACCATCACTGTGTACCATATTGGATTCTTTTCTGTTCCGTTGCCAACCATCTCTGGTTATTTATCTCCAAATCACATTTCCTGTATGGAGGGAGGAGTTTCCTCTGCCGTAGCAGCGTGTCGTGCTCCAGCTCACATAATGTCCTAATCTGGTAATTGAATTTGAGTATTACTTTTCAGGTTTTACTCCTGTAATGAACAATGTTCCCCATTCACGTTTCCATTTTTTTGTATTTTTCAAATCTTTGATGTGTTTTGTACTTACCTTGAATCCTATATTTTGGAAAAATTCTCTCCATTCTTTTTTTGAATGAAGATGCATTTGAATTTTCATCATCTTTGCCCATTTGGTAGTTGCTTTATTATCTGTGTAAAAATCAGTTCCACAAAAAAATTGTCCTCCTGGTTTTAATAATTTGAAAATTTTCTTTAGTGCTGTCTCTATAGATTCTGCATAATACAATGATTCCATCGAAAAAATAAAATCAAATTTCTCTGTATATTTCCATGATTCTATGTCTGTATGAAAAAAACTCTCTTTGTTATTAGTTTTCTTTTTTTCTGATTGAATGATCATTTTTTTACTTTTATCAATGCCTATTGATTTTTTACAATAATCTTCATTTGAAATTTTTCTTACTACCCAACCATTTCCACATCCTACATCTAAAAATGTAAATGATCTATCAAATGATATTGACTGTAAAAATTTTGAAACATTTTTTCCATGTTCTTTTTCCATTAATTCTGCTCTTCCATTTTGAGCCCACTCATCAAAAGTTTTTTTGACTTTATCCATATCTTTGCACTATTTTTTTTTATTTCTAACTAAATTAAATAATTGCCTAACTGCAAGTTTGGGATGATTCATTGCAAGTTTTAACATGTTTGATAAACCAAAATCAGCTTTAATAAAATCTAAAAATTCCTCTGATTTTAATTCTTTAATAATGTCTAATTCTTTATCCCACTCATCATCTGATAATCCTATCCATCTATCTTGCACTTTGCTTGCAGAATTAATTTTTGCTTCTATCTCTTTTCTCCAATTATCCTCGTATGGTTGAAGTGATACCTCATCTGTTTTTTTATTTTTTATTGCATCAGCTGCAACATTGCCTGCAACTTTTCCAAATTTTATTGCGTATCGAATTCCTTCTAATACCAATGGATTTGCTTGTCCTGCAACATCTCCTACTAGAATCAAATTATTAAACACAGTTTTTCTTGATAACCCATCATTTGGTATCAACCCATAATGAAATTCAATGGGTGTTATTTTTCCAAGTTTTTTAATCGGTCCCAATTTCTTTTTTATTAATTCTTCTAATCTTTGTGTTGGGTCTACATTTGATTCAGGCTTTCCCACTCCTACCCCAATTCTTACAATGTTTTCTCCCATAGGAAAAATCCATGCATACCCTGCAGGTGAATATTGTTGCCCAACCATTAACCACCATGTCTCTTGATCTACCTTCTCTGCTTTTACTTCCCATTCTGCTCCTGCTCCAAATCTTTTCCATTGTGTAACTACTCCCATGGCTTTGCTGACTGTTGATTG
This sequence comes from Candidatus Nitrosopumilus sp., assembly GCA_018263505.1. Classification (GTDB taxonomy): domain Archaea; phylum Thermoproteota; class Nitrososphaeria; order Nitrososphaerales; family Nitrosopumilaceae; genus Nitrosopumilus. The sequence goes on along the minus strand of JAANXA010000022.1, from coordinate 19,817 downwards.
AAACCCACTGGCATCAATAACTACCTTGGAATGAAATACAATTTCTCCCTCTGGATTACTTCCTTTGACTCCTATGATATCCCCTTGCTCATTTTTGATTACTTGATTGATGTTAGTTTTTACAAAAACATCCACACCATTATCTTCAGCTCTGGATGCCAACCATCTGTATGTTTTTCTTACATCTAATACTGCAGCTCTTGGTTCTGAATCACTAATTGTTACTTCATTATTTGGTGAACAAAATGAAAAATTTTTGATTTTATTATAACAGTCTTCTGGAATTCCAAATTCTTTGATATTTTGAATCCATGTAACCCCACTGGTTCTTACTGTCTCTGCAATTGAATTCTCTTTTTCAATTAACGCTACTTTGATTCCTTTTTTTGCAGCTGCCCATGCTGATGATGATCCTGCAGGACCTCCTCCAACTACAACTAAATCATAATCCACTTCTTTAGACAACTAAATGCATTTGATATCATCTTGAATATAATTTTGAGGAATTTTTAACGTATTATTTTTTCAATACTGGGTTGCCTGCTGTATCATTTTCTCTTTCTGAATCAAAAGTTTCCATATGTGCTGGATCTCTGTGCATGTAACTATGTGTTTTGCCCTCTTCTTTTCTACAAAATTTACCATGAACAGTTTCTTGAACTTTTAATGTTGTTTCATTTTCATGAAACAACCTATGTCCACAATCTGGGCATACGAAATCAGGCATAATAAAATTCTGTATTAAATCTATTTAGATGTTTCATAATTTCAAAATTCTAATTTAATTTATATCTAAAACCCAAACTTTAGATGTTCAAAAATTAATTATTTTTATGGAAGATTATCAAATAGGTTCTTTTGTAATGTGGTCTGTGGTTACTGGGATTGTAATGTTGATCTCTGGATTAAGTTATAGTAAATTCATGAAGAAAAAATCTTCATCTGAGATATAACATTCATTTTTTACAGTTATCCTTCTGATGCTGTTTTACCGCCATCCACATTTAGAATGGCTCCTGTAATCCAACTTGCCTCATCTGATGCTAAAAATGCTGTTGCATTTGCAACATCTTCAGGTTCTCCAATCCTAACAAGTGGAATTCTCTCTTCGATGACTTTTCGTGCTTCTGGATCATCCAAATATGGTTTAATCATACCTGAATTAATAATTCCTGGACTAATACAATTGCATCTGATATGTTTTCTTGCATATTCTACTGCTATTGATTTTGTAAACATTGCAGTAGCTGCTTTTGTTGATGAATATGCTGCTAGATGAACTTTGGTGATTGCTCTCTCTCCTGCAATTGAACCAATATTTACAATTGATCCTTTTTTTACTTCGGTCATTTTGTTAAGAACTGCTTTTGTTATATTGAATAATCCTAACATGTTAACATCAATAATTTTTTTGATGTCTGATTCTTCCATTTTGTGAAAATGAATTGGATCATTTATGGTTCCGGCATTATTAATTAGAATGTCTATCTTCCCATATGTATCCATTATTTGATTTACTGTTTGTAATACTTGGGATTCATCTGTCAAATCACATGAGATTGGTGCAGTTGATTCTTCATCCCCTACATCTTTCCTGGTCTGTTCTAATTTTTCTAAATTTCTTGCAATTAAAATTACTTTGGCACCTTTTTTTACAAATTTTTTAACTATTCCTTTTCCTATGTCACTTGATGCTCCTGTGATTATTGTTACTTTATCATTTAATTGCATGATTTGACATAGTTTTCATCGTTTATAGAATTTTTGTTGAGTTTTATTGGTATCTTCTTTACTTGTGTTCATTATTTTTTTTAATATATTCAATGATTCCTGTATAATCTATTTCCCCAAACCCTGCATTCACTGCATTTTCGTAAACTTGTTGGGCTTTCTTAATCATTGGCAATTCTATTCCTAAATTTTTTGCAGTATTTGTCATTGTATTGATATCTTTTTTTAAATTAGACAGAGTAAATGTTGCATCATATTTTCCATCAATCATTTTGTATGCTTTTTTTTCACTCATCCCTGTTTTGAAATATGTTGAATTTAAAATATTCAAGAATATTTTTGGATCCACTTTTGATTTTTCAACTAAAGTGATGCCTTCTGATAATGCAAGCGCTAGCATGGTAATTTGTAAATTCATAGCTAGTTTCACTGAATGTGCGGTTCCTTCCTTTCCTAAGAAAAATACTTTATTTGCAATTTTCTCAAAAATTTCTTTACATTGATTAAAACTATCTTCATTTCCTGATACCATCATTACTAATTCTCCTGAAATTGCAACATTTGGGCCTCCCATCACTGGAATGTCTAGTTTATTGATGTTGTTTTCTAGAAATTTCTTTGAAATACTTTTTGATTCGATTGGGTCAATTGTACTCATATCTGCTACAATCATTTCTTTGTGTATTCCTTCTATGATTCCGTTTTTTTCAAATGATATTTTTTTTACTGCGTCTGCATCTTTTACTATAATAATCACCATATCTGAATTTTCGGCAACTTCTTTTGGTGATGCAACAATTTTTGCACCTTTTTCTTTTAACAAATTTGTTTTTGTTTTTGTTCTGTTAAATGCTATAATCTGAAATCCTACATCTAACAAGTGTAATGCAACAGCATTTCCTAACATGCCAGTTCCTATAATCCCAATCCTCTTCATTTTATGGTCCTCTTTTTTTTGAAAAACTAATGTCGTTCTTCATTTTGAACTTCCCATTGATCATTTCCAAATCTTGAAACTGCAAATTCTAATTGACCAATTGTTTTTTCTCCTTTTTTCACTTTTGCAAAATCAAACTTTTTCATTTTAAATAACTTTTCTTTTGGTTTATACCCTCCCTCAATTACTCTGATTTTGAATTTTTTACTTGCTTTAATGATTAGTTTTCTTGCATTTTGAACTTCTCCAATCCATGAAAACATTTCAAAATCTCCAAAATTTTTTGTAGATACTGTATATCCATACAGTCTTGCCTCTAGTTTCATGTTTTGAGATTTTGCATGTTCGTTTAACCAATTGATAACTTTCTCACCGTGATTTTTTTCTATCCCAAATGTTTCTGAATCCCTCATAACTAATAACATAATTTGAACCATAATAATCATTTTCAAATAATTGTTAAACTAAAATATTGAGGAAACTCCTAAAATCTAATGCTTACAGTTGATTGTAGAGATGTTTTATCTGTAAAAAATGAATTACTTGTTTATGTTTCAGATTCTGTGGCTGCAATTCCTACTCTGAAAAATCATAAATTCACATTATCTACTTTTGATGATGATGAAATTCTTGATATTGATTCTGTGATTAATGCAATCAAAGAATTCCTTGATTCAATAGGCGAAAATAATAATTTTGCAGTTATATCAAATAATGACACCATAAGTATTCAATCTATTAATGGTAAAATCATATCCAATGATTCTGAAACATCTCAAAATGAAATGTTTACTTGTACTCATTGTGGATTTGTAACTCGTTATCAAGTTGAACTAAATGTTCATATGAGAATACATTATCTTTAACTGATCTTAAAAATTCTTGGAATTGAATTTTGTTTTATGTTTGGTTCGTCTATTGCAATTGTAAAATCATAATGTGGTAGTCTTTTTTTATATTCTCTCACATGACTTTTTGCAACCTTACTTGTTTTGAATTTTGTTCTAATTTCTTTGATCTTTATTTGTTTTCCAAATATATCATAAATAATAATTTCATAATCATTTGGTTTAACATAATATTTTGTACTACAATACCATAATGCACCTAATACAACAACAAAAAATCCTGTAATTATCTTATCTGCAATTTCCCACATAGTTTGATTTTCAACATGATCTTTATAAGCACTAGTTGTAGATTTTGATTATGTCTGATTCATTAAGAAAAAATATCACAAAAGTATATTGTGAAAAATGTGATCTTGTTTTAGAATCTAGAGAAAAATTTGAAAAGCATCTTGATGGTCATTCTTCCTCAGTTGCTTGTGAAGTATGTCCAATTGATACTGCAATTGAAAAATTTGTTAATCTCTTTAAGGGAAAATCTGCAGACAATTTAGAATAATCTTTTTTAATCCCTGTAAAATCATTCATACATGAACAAAAAAGGTGTTATTTTAGGCATCATTTCTATTACAATCATTGGCATACTTGCAGCCTCATTTTCAATGCCATCTGAGGATATTTCTGTTGCAACTCGTTCCCATGGAACTATAGATACTACCATGGGTTCTCCAATTCTTGGTGATCCTTTAGCACCAATCACTATTGTTGAATTTGGTGATTACCAATGCCATCAATGCTATAATTGGTTTCATAATACAAAACCATCAATCACTGAAAATTATATTGATACAGGAAAGGTAAATCTAGTTTTTGTTGACTTGGCATTTTTAGGTCGTGATTCCCCCAAAGCTGCTCAAGCAACATATTGTGCTGAAGATCAAGGAATGTATTGGGAATTTCATAACCACCTCTACACTTTACAAGAATCTCAAATTGATAATGGTTGGGCAAATACAGAACGACTAAAGGCATTTGCTTTTGGAATGGGTCTTGACATGGAACTCTTTGAGGATTGCCTTGATTCTGGAAAATATTCAAAGCGTGTACAATTCAACAGTTCTCAAGCAAAAGAACATGGTATTCGTGGAACTCCAGGATTTTTCATCATAGATTCTGATGAACAAAAACAGATTAGTGGTGCACAACCATTTTCTGTGTTTAAACAAATTTTGGATTCTATGATCTAAATGCTAAGAACAATTACACTTGTTTTCTCAAATTTCAAATATTTGTTATTTTCATCTATCTTTTTTTCATTGATGTTTATTGGTATGTTGATACTGTCTGAGTATATTTTCTTGGAACCTTATGTTGTTAGTCACATTCCTTCTGGAAGTGAATTTGGGTTTCTTCTCATTTTGATAATCTCTGTATTATCTTCCTTGGTAATCCCTATGAATATTTTTAGAATCAATATTCTAAAAAGCTCTAAACAAAAAATGGGTGGTGGACTTTTTGGTTCTATAATCGGTGCAGCAGCTGGAGCATGTAGCTGTGGTCCAATTGGTTTTGCAGTGATCTCCACTTTTGGATCCGTTGGAGCTACGGCAACTGCTTTTTTGACCAATTATGAAACACCTATTCGAATTGTTGCAATCATTATATTGATAATCACTTATTTTACTACTGTAAAATCCCTCAAGATTGAATGCAAACTTAATTCTTGACTCTTGATTTGAAAGAAATTACCTAATTGACAAATTTTTACAACCCAAGTATGTATCATGAAGTTTTTTGAGTAATTTGTGTGAAATACATCTATGTTCCAATAAGACCTTGGAAACAAGACCCTGAAGCTGATGAAATAGAAGATGCTGAAAACTAATGCATCTTATCCCTCATTTGTATAATACATAAATTTTGATAATTAAATAGATGTGCTATTTATTTGCCATTTTTTGATTAAAATTGATGCAAAATTGGAATCTAATTTTAGGAATTGCACTTATTGCAAGTCCTATTCTTTTTGCAATGATTGCATTTCCTGATTCTATTGCTTGGAGTTGGAATGAAGGAAGGGGTGGTTATCTTTTTGCATTAGTTTTTGTAGTTGCAGAACTTGTTGGCTTAAAAATAATTATTTCAAAAAAACGATTACTCTCTGTTATTCCTTTGGTATTATTGACAATTGCATATCTTGTTTCATTGGAAAATGGATTACGAGAGTACCTCGTCTTATCTGCTGATTCATTTGATGTCCAACTGATTTACTCTTGGACGTGGATGTGGGATTTTATTGTTATGGCAATTTTCATTGTAGTTACTTTGACAATCTTTTTTGGCAAACGTTGGATTAGAATTGCACCAGCTGGTCCAATATTTCTTACTGGAACTGCAATCATTTTATCTCTTGACGCATTTTTCCCATATGACACTCTTGGTCCTTTACAATACATTGTTCCTTATTTTGTACAAGCTAATGTTTGGGTAATTACTGTTCTCGATCTTGGAACTGCTGTTGCACGAGATAATGTGATGTTCTTGCGTGGTGATCATGGTTCTATGGCACTTCAGGTATTTTGGCCATCTGCTGGTGTACACAGCATCATCATTTTCTCATTAGTAATTGGAGCATTTATGTTAAAGATGAATATTCCTAGAACTCGAAAAACCATCTATTTTCTTTTAGGAATTATGGGCACAATTGTAGTGAATTTGATTCGTATTTTTTCATTATCTTGGTATGCTCTTAAAGTAACTACAGACCCTGTTGCGTGGGAGGAATATCATAAAATTGCTGGTGAAATAATGTTCTTGCCTTGGCTTTTTGCATTTATCTTTGTAGTGATAATCATTGAATCCAGACGTTTGAAAAAAATGGAATCACAAAAACCATCTAAAAATAATTTGTAATATTACTTTGTCCTTTAATTTCTGAAAGTTCAGAAACTTTTACTCCTATTCGTCTTACGCTTGTCTTTTGATTTGATAATGCCTCTTTAAGTAATTGAATAATATTTTTTTCCAATTCTTCTAAACTTTTAGCTGGATTTCTAAGCATTTTCGATTTTGATTTATTTGTCAAGTCTGATTGAACAAAATGTATTCCAACTGATTTGAACATTTTGTTATTTTTTTTAACTACTTTGAATACCTCTTTACACAATTCTAAAATATTTTCTAACAAAAATTGGTAATCTGTTGAATCTTTTCTTAATGTCATGATTTTACTGTATTGAATTTTTTCATCTCTTTGTTTAACTGACTCGTTATCTATTCCTCTAACTGAGTTGTAGATGTATGTTCCACTTTTTCTTCCAAATTCTTTATTTAATGTAAAAACATCCAATTCTTTTAATTCTTGAATTGTCTCAAAACCCATCTCTGTGAGTCTACTCTCTGTTTTTTTTCCGATACCTGGAATTGTTCTTATTCTTAGTTGATCTAAAAACACTTCCACTTTTTCTGGTGATACAACCGTTAGACCATCTGGTTTTTGAAAATCTGATGCGACTTTTGACACCAATTTGTTTGGTGAAATCCCTATAGAACAGGTGAGTTTGATTTTTTCTCTGATTGCATTTTTAATTTGTTGTGCTAAATGACTTGCTTTAAGAAAATTCCCTTCCACTCTTTTGGTCACATCGAGATATGCTTCATCTCTTCCTACATATTCAAAAACATCTGCATATTGTTTCATGATGTCCATGGCTTTTTCAGAAATCTCTGTGTAAAAATCAAAATCTACTGGGAGAAACACTGTATCTTTTCTTTCTATTAATTTTTGTTTTGCAAATGTAATTGGCATCCCTGATTTTACTCCATATTTTCTTGCAGTATAATTTGAAGTAGCAATTGCTCCACTATCTCCTCCTCTGTCAGAAAACACACAAACACAAACTGGTTTTGATTTTAGTTGAGGAGATCTTGTTTCTTCACATTGTGCATAAAAATAATCAAAGTCTATGTGGAATACTATTCTTGTTTCCAATACATTTACACTCTATCTTGATTATTATTGTATTGTGCATTAATCTAAATACTGACATCTTTTATCATATACTGTGGTTTCTCCAATCTCTGCAGATGAAGATGGAATAAAATTCAAACCTGAAAAAATGGAAAAGGAAAAACTCTATCACTGTATTTTTAAAAACAAAGCAATGTTGGGTTTTAAAGATTCTCAAGATGTCTTAAACTGCTATGAGGTAGAAGACATGGAATTAGTGCAGAAAATCAAACAATGTACTACTAGTGATGAACTTGAAGAATTTTTTGATGACTATTTGAAATCTCAAAACCTTAAAAATTAAATAAAAGCAAAAGATGATTTTGTTATTAAAGGAATTTTAAATTGAGTGACCCTAAAAAATCTAAAGATGCTGAAGACATTTTATCTGAATTTGATTCTAGAACTAAACCAGAACCTGTAGCAGAACCAGAACCTGTAGCAGAACCAGAACCTGTAGCAGAACCAGAACCTGTAGCAGAACCAGAACCTGTAGCAGAACCAGAACCTGTAGCAGAACCAGAACCTGTAGCAGAACCAGAACCTGTAGCAGAACCAGAACCTGTAGCAGAACCAGAACCTGTAGCAGAACCAGAACCTGTAGCAGAACCAGAACCTGTAGCAGAACCAGAACCTGTAGCAGAACCAGAACCTGTAGCAGAACCAGAACCTGTAGCAGAACCAGAAACCTCTACACTGACATCTGCACAAAAACAAGAGGAACGTAACATTATCTTTATTGGTTCAAAACCTGTTATGACATATGTCTCTGCAACACTGACTCAACTCTCTACTAGGCCTCATGTGACCATCAAAGCTAGAGGTAAAAAAATTACTTTGGCTGTTGATGTTTCTCAAATGATTCTTAAAAGAATGGATACAGTTGGTTATGTTATCAGTGATGTACGTATTTCTTCTGATTCTTTAACTTCCCAAGATGGGAAGCAAAGAAATGTTTCAAACATGGAAATTGATATCACAAAAGAATAATCTACTAATTTTAATTTCAATTGGTTTTTTGTTTCTAGTTATATTGTCTTTGATCATTTTTTCAGATAATTCTTGTGGAATTTCTCATATGTTGATTTTAAATGATATCAATACTTTTGAGAACACTCTGGAACCTGAATTTTGTGAAAACCTTCTTGAAAGAATTGATTTGTTTAATGAAACATGTGAGCCTCAAGTTGAAATTTTGGATTGCGGTTAATGAAAAATTTCTACCATAAATGTAATTCCAAAATAAATCAATACTCCACTTAACAGACCCATAATTATTTTATAATTTTTGTTTGAAAGAATTTTCTTACTCTTTGATGCAAGATATGAAACTATTCCTAACCATGCAAAATCCATCCAAATATGTAATACAAACACAATCAATATACCTGCAAATGCCCAAATCATCATGGCATCTGAAATTAATTTGAATCCAATTGTTAACCACCAAATAATAAAAAATGGATTTAATGCACTAAGTAAAACACCTGTGATTAATGGACCTTGTTTTGGAGAATATTCTTTTAGATTTGTTTTTTTAATCAAAGTTTTAATTTGAATTGAAGCAAAAACGAAAAGTGTGACTGCACCAAGAATTGTAATTACTGTTCTAAATTCTGGAAATGATTCAAGAGAAAATACTCCAATTCCTAATAAAATCACTAATGGCAACTCTACAATTGTATGACCTATTGCCATTTTGACTCCTGATTTTACGCCCTGTTGAATCCCATATACCAGATTTGCAGCAAATAATGGCCCTGGAGCCATTACTCCTGATGCTGAAACTACAATTACTAAAACAAAAAATTCTAGAAATTCTATCATTATTTTTAACTATTTTTTTTATTATAACACAAACATGACTGGAATCGTTTCATCTATACATTGAATTTTTGAGATGTTGTGATTCTTCTTCTGTTTCTTTTATCATTACTTCTGCTTTTTCTGCTTCTTGTTGTAATGATGAAATATTACAAGTTGCTCCTGGAATTAATTTTGTTATTGCAGCACACAATTGTGTACTTGATTTAAAGTCTGGACCTTTTCCATCACTTTGAAAAATTAAAACAACAACATCTTGTTCCATCATTCTACCTTCATTTAGTAATGTACCTGGAATACCTGGAACTGTTCCATGATCTAACACTTTCAAACCTGCTTCTTTGATTTTATTTCTTGCAGATTCAGTACTGCCAATTCCTATTGTTTCCTCATTTCCTTCATCTGATTTTATTGCAATGCTGCTAACAACTAATCCGATTTTGTGTTCTTGTGCCCATTTCAACATTGTTTTTGCAGTATCTTTGTGAAGTGATTGTTCAAGTGTGAGATATGACAAAAATATTGCAACTTTTTGTTCTTCATTGACAAAGATTCTTGATGGAAAATTTGGTTTTCCATCTTTAATGACACTAATAGGGGGGAAACTATCTGAATCAACTATTCCTGTAATTTTGAATTGTGATGTTTTAATCATGGATTCAGAAGCAATTGCACTACTAAATCCCGCTGATGGAAATCCATCAATTAGAAAACCATTTTCTAAATTCACTGATTCTAATTCTCTAATTCTAATCTTGGATACCAATGAATAATTTCTGTATTGATTAGATAATAATTTTATTGATTTTTTAATTTAGATACTAGTGCTGCATAGATAAATGGCAAAATTGTAGTTACTTCTGCATGTAATGTTGACTGTTTTGCTTTTTGAGTGACCTTTCCCCATGAAATTGCCTCTCTTACTAGTGCTCCACTGAGACTCCCATCAAATTCTTGTGCAGTTGTGATGTAAAATGCATAATCTAATCCTTCTCTATATTGATTCCACCATAGCGTATGGTGTTTTGAAATTCCTCCACCAATCATAAATGCCCCTGACTTTTCTGCTTTGAAAATCAATCCTGATAAAAGATTTGCATCCCCTATCACATTTAGTTTAAAATCACTATGACTTTGTGTGAACATCCAAATTTGACTACCTACTGCACCATCCATGATTCCTGGAACTACTACATTGATGTTATTTTTGTATGCCCAATAAAGAAAAGAATCTTCACCTAGGTGTTTTCCAATCATCTTACAAATTTCAGCAGTTGTCATCTCTCTTACTCCATTTTGATACTCTTCTTCAAGAAATGAATTCATTTTTTCTTCAATTAATGGACCATAACTATCCATTGGAACTAGAACATTTCCTAATCTATGAATGTCTTGATCTGCCAATTCATTATCATCCATTGTAAATGATCCTTCTTTGTAATGTGAAAAATGCCTTGCAATGTCATGGTCTAATGCTCCACACGTTGTAAGTACTACATCAAACCAATTATTTTTTATCATATCTTTGATAATTCCGCGTAATCCAGTTGACACAACTGCGCCAACAAATGAGATGAATTTTAGACATTGTTTGTCTGGAATCATTTCTGATAAAATTTCCAATCCTGTTGATAGATTAACTGACTCAAATCCGCCTGACTGTGATAACTCTTCAAAGATTTTCTCAATTGTTACCTCTGAACCAATTTGAATATCTTTGACTGGACGACCTGGTTCAATCATGACATTATTTTTTCGTGGCAAGTATAAAATTCTGCCTTAGATGAATTAATTTTTGATTCTCTCTAAGAAAACTTTAAACCCGCCAAATAATACCAATTTTCGAATGTCAGAACGAATCAAAGTCGGTTTGGTAGGTATTGGAAACTGCTTTTCAGGACTAATTCAGGGAATTGAATATTATAGAAAAAATCCTAGCCAAGAAGTTACTGGGATTATCCATGATAAATTGTCTGGTTACGGAATTCATGATATTGATTTTGTTTGTGGTTTTGATGTTGGTGAGAATAAAGTTGGAAAACCGCTCCATGAAGCAATCTATGCATTCCCTAACATGGTTGATTGGATTCCAAAAGATGAATTGCCAAAAACTAATGCTAAAATTTATGAAAGTCCAATTTTAGATGGTGTTGGGTTATGGGTAGAAAATAGAATCAAACCTGTTGAAAACCCAAAATCTGTAGAAGAAATTACTGAAGAAGTTAAAAAAGTAATCAAAGACACTGGTGTTGAAATAATTGTCTCTTATTTGCCTGTAGGCTCTGATAAGGTTACTGAATACTGGGCACAAATTTGTTTAGATACAAATACTGCATTTGTAAATTGTATACCATCATTTATCGCATCTGATGAAACTTGGGCAAAAAAATTCACTGAAAAAAATATTCCATGTATTGGTGATGACATAAAAGGACAGGTAGGAGCTACTATTGTTCATAGGACATTAGCAAAACTGTGTAATGATAGAGGAACAAAAATTGAAAAAACATATCAAATCAATGTTGGTGGTAATACTGATTTTCTAAACATGAAAGAACAAGATAGACTTGTTTCAAAGAAAATTTCTAAAACTGAAAGTGTTCAAAGTCAATTAAATGAAAGATTGGATGATGATCAAATCTATGTTGGACCTTCTGATTTCATTCCATTCTTAGGTAATACAAAACTCATGTTTATGAGAATTGAAGGTCGTCAATGGGCAAATATTCCATATAATATGGAAGTTAGATTAGAAGTGGATGATAAAGCAAATTCTGCAGGAATTGTAATTGATGCAATTAGATTGGCAAGAATTGCACTTGATAGAGGCGTTGGTGGACCAATTAAACCTGCTAGTGCATATTTAATGAAACATCCAATTGAACAAACATCTGATGTAAAAGCAAAAGCTGCTTGTGAAGATTTTGTTGCTGGAACCTAATTAGTGAAATTCATTTAAATCTGAAAATCTCTTTGTTCTACTTTTCATGTATTTTTCTAGGTCAAACTTCACACTATGACTAGTCTCTCCATTCAGTATGATGTTTTTAGTATTCATCACTCGATCATCTTCTTGCATGTCTACTATCATACTATTTCCTCCAAATTTACTACTCTCTACATTTGCTGCAATTATTGGAATTCTGTTCTCAAGAGACCTTACCTGTACGTACATTTTCCATGGCCGAATCCCTCTTTTCACAATTCTACTTGGTGAAAATAACACTTGAGCTCCTTTTTTGGTCAATACATTTGCAACACCTGGAAATACCATATCATAACAGATTATCACTCCAAATTTACAGGCAGTATTGAATATTTTAGCCTCAGTTCCTGGCTTTACTGTGTCTTGTTCATAGTCAAATGGATGAATTTTCTCTTGCTCTCCAATAAATTCTCCTTCTGGTCCGATTATTGGCGAAATAATTGATGTTTTTTCACTTGTCTTTTTGTAAAATGCTCCAGTAATGATGGTCATATGGTATTCTTTAGCAATTTTTTTAAATTCTGAAAATTCTGAATCAAAATCTATTATTTCATTATTTTTTAACCATTGCTCAGGTAAACACACGATCTCAGTTTCATCTTTGCCTAATTTTTTCAAATTTTTTGAAACTTGTTCAATACCTTTTTGGTTTGTGTCATGTGATGTGGTTTGAATTAATCCTAACCTTATCATGTTATTTTTGATGTGTATATGGTAATTATATCTAGGCACATTTTATTCGATCATTTTATTTGATCATTCCACTACATGGAATACCGTTACGAAAAATATCATAACTCAACAAGAAAAATTAATCAAGTGTGTCAACTAAACTTGTTAAGTATTCATTATCATACCAATTGGAAAATTATTCTCATTGGTTCATGTAAAAAAAGTAGAGATCTTTGGTTTCAAATCATTTGGATTCAAAAATACAACTGTTCCATTTGAACCTGGACTTGTATCGATTTCTGGACCAAACGGATCTGGTAAAAGTAACATCTTGGATGCTATTATTTTTGCAATGGGTGAGAATAAACCAAAAGTAATGCGTGTACCAAAACTTCGAAATCTAATTCATGATATTGAAGGACCAAATAGACGTGGACCTAAAATGGCACGATCAAGTGTTCACTTTGATAATACAGATAGAAAAATTCCTGTTGACACTGATACTGTTGAGATAACAAGAGAAATGGATGCAAATGGTGAAAATACTTACTATCTAAACAAAAAGAAAACTAACCGAAGTCATATTCTTGATCTACTTGATGTTGCAAATGCTGGTTTAGGACAACTAAATGCAGTACAACAAGGAACTGTAACTAGAATTTCTGAATTTACCTCTGAGGAAAAAAGAAAAACCATTGAAGATCTTATTGGATTATCTTCTTTTGATGAAAAAAAACAGGAATCTCAAAAACAACTAGAAGAAGCAGATAGACGATTGGAAATTGCATTGGCAAAAATGGGTGAAATCAAAAACAGAATTGATGAATTAGAAGAGGAGCGAAATCAGAAATTACGACATGATATAATTGAACGAGAACTAAATCGTTACAAAGCAATTGATGCTGCAAATAAAATGAAGATACTATCTGCAAAAAAAGAGACAAAGGAGGCTGATTTGAATGATATTACTACTCAAGTCACTACATTTGATACACAGAGAACCACTTTACGTGAAGAATTAAGCAGTTTAGAATCAGAAAAATCAAAAATCATGGGTGAGGCAAATGACTACAACCAAGCAAAATCTGCATTGGATTTGGAAATCAGTGATGCTATGAAACAATATGAAATTGATAATACTGCAATTGTTGCATCTCAAAATAGGTTAGAAAGAATTGATATTCGTCTTCCTGAAATTAAAACTGAATTAGAGACAATTGAGAATTCACGGTCAGGCATTGTTTTAGAGATTCAAAAAATTCAAAATTCTCTTTCTGAAATTAATGAAAAGAAAAACAACATTGCTAAAAATGTAGAAAATACAAACTCTCAAAGAAACAAAGTGTTAGCAGAACAATCCGAAGCTGCTGCAAAAAAATCTGAAATAGATGAAAAAATTAGAACACTTAGAAAACAACTAAATGATTCACAACTTTCTCTTTCAAAAATTCAACATGAAAAAGAACTATCTGAAAATAAAATAAAACAAAATACTGAAAAAATTAACAATTACAATGATGGTGTTGATGAACTAACTATTGCTAAAACCAAACTTGAATCATTAATGAATAACCATTCTAATTCTATTACAGAGATAAAATCACGAATTGAAAAACTACGACACAAAAAATCAAAAATCAATAAAGATCTAGATGAATGGAATTTAATTTTAGAAAAATCAAGTAACTCTGCAACACACTATGAATCTAAAATTAAAACTGTAAAAGGATACATGCATGAAGATTACACTGTTGCTAAATTAAAAGAAGATGCAGACAAACTAGGAATTGAAGGACTAGTGTATGAGATGATTTCCTGGGATAAAAAATATGAACGCTCCATGATGGCAGTAAGTTCTGATTGGATTAAAGCAATAGTGGTAAAAGACTTTGCAACATTATTGGGCGTTGCTGAAATTGCTAGAGGCAAAAAACTGCACAAACTCAAAATTATTCCCTTAGATGCAATTCCAAAATTTAACATACAATTGCCAAAAAAATCAGGCGTCATTGGTGTGCTTTCTGACTATGTTACCTGTAAACCCCAATACTCTGTACTCAAAACCTTCCTATTTGGCAATGTACTCCTTACTGAAACACGCGAGTCTGCATATGAGGTATCCCAATCTGGATACAAGGCAGTTACATTAGATGGTGAATATTTTGATGCCAAGGGAAGTACTGTTGTAATTGATATTAACTCAAAAATTTCAAAATTAACTAAATTAATTTCATTGAGTAGTGACATTGACGTATTACACCAATCAAATACGTTAATCAAAAGATACATGTTAAAACAAAAACATTCTTTGAAAAAAATCGATGATTCTATTCAATCATACAATGATCGATTATCTATCTCTGAAAAAGAATTAACTTCAGTTGATGAAAATCTAGTAAATGTAAAATCTAAAATCCATTCCATATTGGGTATTTCAAAACAGTTAACAAAACAAATTTCTGATCTAACTTTAAGAGACAACAAAATTGAATCTGAAAAACTTGTACACCAATCAAATGTGCAATCTTTGAATGAACAAATTATTCAAGTTGAACAAACTTATGCAAATGGCGAACAATCTAGAATTGCAGAAGAATTATCAAAAATTAATGAACAAAAAATGAATGTTGAAAAACTCCACAGTGAAATAATGACTGAGTATCGAAACAAAGATGCTGAACTGACAAAAATGCAAACTCAAGACAGTAGAGAAAAATCACAAATTAATCGTTTATCTGATGAAGAACATTCTTTGAAATCTGAATATACTAATTTGGAAACTAAAATCACTAATTTGGAAAAACAAAAAGAACCAAAACAACAAGCTTTAGAAAAACTTCGTGAAAAAGAACAAGAATTGATTGCTACATCTGGCTCCTCCATTGGAGAACTAAAAGAATTTGATGATAAAATCAAAAATTTATCTGATAAAGATAAAGAATTGACTTCAGAAATTAACAAATTTGAGCGAAAATCTGATTCACTTGACCGTGATTTACGTGATTTAATCGAACGTGAAACAGGTCTAAAACAAATTCTTTCTGCATATGGCTTTGATAAAAATATGGAAACCTTTGATGTCACTGCTATTGTTCAAGGACTTACTGTAGAATTAAATTCACTGAATTCATTAAATGCAAAAGCCCCTGAAACATACTTGGATGTATCTTATGGATACCGTTCAATGTCTAAACGAAAGAATTCTCTTGAAGAAGAAAGAATCCGTATATACAAATTCATTGAAGATATTGAAAAAGACAAACGACAAACTTTCCTAAATGCATTTGATGTAGTAGATAAAGAAATTCGATTAATCTTCAATAAAATGACTGGTGGAAATGCTTGGTTGGAATTAGAAAACGAAGATGAAATTTTTACTTCTGGAATTTCTTATATTATTCAATTCCCAAACAAACCTAAAAGAGAATCTACATCAATTAGTGGTGGTGAAAAAACACTAGCTGCAATTGTATTTGTGCTAGCTTTGCAAAAACTAAACCCTTCACCATTTTACCTCTTTGATGAAGTTGATGCACATCTTGATGCTCCAAATGCTGAAAAACTTTCAAATATTTTAGAAGAACGTTCACATGAAAGTCAATTCATCATGGTATCTCTAAAAGATTCAGTCATTCAAAAAGCCAAATTAATTTATGGTGTATTTCCTAAAAACGGTGTTTCAAATGTTGTCGTATACAAAGACAAACGAATGCCTTCAGTTAAGACTGGCTGATTTGATATCTACAAAACATGCTACATGTTGATTGTTTGACATGTTTTTTAATTTAGGTTCATTTTTGCATTTGTCTAAAACATAAGGACATCTTGTTCTGAATCTGCACCCTTCATACACATTCTCACTATTTGTCTCCTTGATTCTTATTTTTCTCATTTTGTGCCTGTTTTCAGGATCTGGCTCTGAAATTGCATCAATTAATGCCTGAGTGTATGGGTGCAATGGATTTTCTAAAACTGTTTTAATTGGACCCATTTCTACAATTTGTCCCATATACAAAATGGCAATTCTTTGACCAAAGTGTAATGCAGTTGCCAAATCATGTGTGATGTAAATAAATGAGATATTGTATTTTTTTTGTAAATGTTGCATTAATTCTAACATTTCAGCTCGTATGGATACATCAAGCATTGATACTGGTTCATCAGCTAAAATGATTTTGGGTTTTATGGAAAGTGCTCTTGCTAACACTACTCTTTGTCTTTGTCCTCCTGATAACATGTGAGGATATTTTTTAATAATTTCATCAGCTGGTTCTAATTTTACTTCTCTTAATACTTCTAAAACTCTTTTTTTCCTAGACTCTTTACTTCCTGCATTGTGAATTTCAAGAGGTTCAGATATTATATCTCCTACACGCATTCTGGGATTTATTGAGTCATACGGATCTTGTTGAATCATTTGCGCATTCATTCTAATTTTTTTTAAATTTTCTTTGTTGTTTGTTATTTCTTGATTCTCAAAGAAAATTTTTCCAGAATCTGACTCTATTGATTTTAAAATTAGTTTTGCAATGGTTGATTTTCCAGATCCTGATTCTCCAGCCAACACTAGTACTTCTCCTTGATTTAACCCAAATGATACATCATCTGTTGCCCTAATCGTATCTGATGTTTTTCCAAATATTCCTTTTTTAGTAAAATATTTTGTTAAATGTTCAACTCGTAATATCTCACTCATGCCATCTTATCCATGATTGGTATATTTTCATCCCTGTATATCAAGAAATATCTTGAGAATCATACACACTGGGATAAGACACTTATGGTAACTAGAAATTAATCGTGATTACTTGAGTGATTCTACACTGCATCTTAATTATAAAAAATACGTACTAGATGATAAATTACAATATTTCAAACCACATGCTACAAAAATCGAGAATTCTTTTGCAGATGAAATTAAATTCAGTCTGAGTAGAGACAAAAAATTCATTTCTCCAAAATTTTTCTACGATATTAAAGGCTCTGAACTCTTTGAGAGTATTTGCTCACTTCCTGAATACTATCCTACCCGTACAGAAGTTAGTATTTTGGAGCAATTACAAGAGGATTTACTTGAATACTTGGATGATTCATTTCGGTTAGTTGAGCTTGGAAGTGGCTCTTCTACTAAAACACGATTAATTTTGGATATTTTTGAGAAATTTCAGAGCAAAATAGAGTATTTTCCAATTGATATTTCTGAAATTTTGACTGAATCCTCTGAAATCTTACTATCTAACTATGAGAATTTGCACATTACAGGAATAATTGATACTTATGAAGGAGGATTGGAATTTCTCAAAAACTATGATACAAAAAAGAATTTGATAATATTTTTGGGTTCTAGTTTTGGTAATTTCTCACCTGATGATGGTGTGGAATTTTTGAAAAAAATTCACTCTACGATGAAATCAGGTGATCTATTTTTAATTGGACTGGATTTGGTAAAGGATTATTCCATTTTGGAATCAGCTTATAATGATTCAGCAGGAGTAACTGCTGCATTTAATCTCAATGTGTTATCTAGGATTAATGATGAATTGGATGCTGATTTTGATTTGAATAATTTTGCACACCATTCTGTGTATAATGAATCAGCACAACGAATTGAAATGTATCTCAAATCTTTGGTAAATCAGACAGTTGTGATATCTCAATCTGATATGAAAATACAATTAAGAAAAAATGAACTAATCCACACTGAATATTCTCATAAATTCAAACTATCTCAATTGAATTCTCTCTTTGAAGATATTGGGTTTGATGTTAATCATACTTGGTTCGATGAAAAAAAATACTTTTCATTAACTCTATTGTCTAAAAAATAAATTATTTGCAGAAATAAAAAAATTCATCTAATAGCAATTCTTGTAAATTAAGAATTGATTTTCTATTGTTTTCTTTCTATTTAACAATCAATAGTTGATCAAGTTTTAAAATTTTTGATACATCTTCATGAGTTATCGATCATTTTTTAACATGTCCAAATAATCACATGCAGAAATAAGTATTTCATCAGGAGTCTCATACACTCCATAATCATACCCATATTTTTTGTCTAATTGGTACAGTTTTTTTGTCATGTATTTCAAATTTTCCTTGTCTACTATACGCATATCACTTAGTTTTGTAAACTCTTGAAATGCTTCATTAATCAGTTTACTGTCTAATTTTGTTTTAATCACTACATCTACCACATTAATTTTATTTTTGAAAAATTCGAACAATTTTGCTTTTGTTTTAGGATCCAATTTTGATTCTAACATTATTGGACTGTCTTCATTTGAGAATTTTTGTTTGATTTTGCTAATTTGACTAATAGAAAATTTCTTTTTATTTTCTCCTATTGTAAATACTATTTGGGAGATTTCTCTATAGTTTGTCCCGTTATTGACTTGTTTCAATACTTCTAATTCTGCTTGTTCAATTGTTTCAAATTCAAATTTTTGAGATTTACTTGGCATTATGTGCGTAATTTATATCGAGTTGTATATAAGACAATTTGTTGATCTATTAAAATTATGAATTTTTGTTTCTCTTGTTTCTTTTCTTACAAAATTGTTTTTCTTAGAATTCTTGTTTTTGAGATTTTTTTACATATTATACTGTTAAAATTATTTCCAACATGGGTATGATTTACAGTAAGATCATGTGTAGATTAAATCAAAACTCAAGAAAATCTTTTTGAAACAATAGAAACAATAGAAACAATAGAAACAATAGAAACAACCATGATTTTGTAATTAGATTTTTTCTACACATCTAAATCTAGAAAATAACCCCTCTCATCTAGTCAAAAAATTTCTGTAA
>JAANXA010000021.1 GCA_018263505.1 Candidatus Nitrosopumilus sp. | reverse complement strand
CATTTGTTCAAGTGATGTTACAAAAAGTAAATACGCATGCGTGTTTTTCACTTGTAATACGTCCAAAATTAGACTAAAATGGATATTTTAGAAATACACTTGAACAAAAAATAGGTGGTTTGAACAGAAACATCATAGTAAATTTTTAATTATAAAAAGAGAAAAATTATTTCAATATCTATACATTTTTTAAAAATATAGGCAATAGTATGTATTTTGAGTAATAATTAAGAATTCATCAAACTAAGATATCAGATTATTAAAAATAAGAAAAAAGTTTTGTGTATTATGCAAGTGCTCTATCAATCATACCTTGGTATGATTCTTTAGATGCAGCGCCAACTTGTTGGCTAACTATTTCACCATTCTTAAGAAGAATTAATGTTGGAATACTAAACACGTTGTATTTTGAAGCCAATTCATTGGCCTCGTCAACATTCACTTTGACAAATTTAACTTTGCCATCATAATCACTTGCCAATTCTTCAACAACTGGACCAACCATTCTACATGGTCCACACCATTCTGCCCAAAAGTCTACAAACACAGGGATGTTAGAATTTATCACATCTACTTCCCAGGATTTTGCATCAGAAATTTCGGTAATTCCCATTATGAACTCAATCTATCAAACACACCTAAAAATGTTAACCAAATTTTACGATTTTGGAAATAAATTTTTCGTTTGAATAATTTTGCCATATATTTAAATGACGTTTTAGTAAAATCTGGATATGAGTTCGGAACTTAGAATTAAAAAATTAAGAGGTTCTGGTGGCTACATAATGGCCAGATTGACAGATGATCAACAAGTAAAAGGAAACTTGGGGGGTCCTGATTTATTTTTAGCACCAATTGGTAGATTAGATGCAGAGTTAATTTCTAAACATTTTTGCAATACTTGTGAAAAAGAATTTGAAGGTTCTCCAAAAATAGAATTTGAAAATCCTAACGAAGAAGTTGCAGAAAATCTAATGTTAGCAGAAAAAGGTCAATATCTATGCAATACCTGTAATTCATCAATTGCAGAATATAGAGAATTCAAAAAACAAGATGAAGGAGGGGATGTAGGTGAAGCAAAACCAATTGAACAAGTCCAATCAACACCTCAAGTCCAATCAACACCTCAAGTCCAATCAACACCTCAAGTCCAATCAACACCTCAAGTCCAATCAACACCTCAAGTCCAAGAAACGACAACACAACCAGGTCCAGTGACTTCAATTAATTCAATTGAAGGTAGAATAGTTTATGATGAAAATGCAAATAGAGTAGGAATTGCAAAACAAGTAGGAATTGATTCTACGCAATCCATGATCCTAGTAATTTCTCAAAATGACGGTACAGAAGGTGGAATTCCGTGGAAAAACATCAAAAAAGTTGGAGAGATTATTCTGTTAGGGAATCCTGAAGAAACGGCTCAACCAGGAAAATGTTCATGTGGATTTGTAAATAAAGATGGTTCAAAGTTTTGTGAAGAGTGTGGAACACCTCTACAATAAAAAGAAAATTTTATCAATGTACAACATAGGCAAGGAAAATAATTGATGAAAAAAGCAATTTCAAAAGGAGTCATAAAAGATATTCTTATTGTTGCTGTTGCAGTATTAGTTATTTGGATAGGTTTGCAAATAGCTTTTGGTACTCAAAATCCATTTTATGTTGTTGCAAGTGGAAGTATGATTCCAAACTTAGAGGTATATGACGTAATTGTTATTCAAGGACATATTCCATTTGATGAAATCAAAATAGGAGACATAATTGTGTTTGATAGACCATCAGATCATAATAGAGTAATCGTACATAGAGTTGTATCAATAATTGATGATAATCCTAAAACAATCAGAACACAAGGAGATGCCAACCCAGGATCAATTCCAGGTACAGATTTTCCAATAACAGAAGAAGAATATATTGGAAAAGTAGAATACATATTCCCACAAGTAGGATATGTAACACAATTACTAAAACCACCAATTAACTATATCATAATTGTAATTGTTGTTGGAATAATGATAATAAAACAATTCTCAAAAAAGAAAAAAGAGTCCACAAAACAAGATGTATTTCAGGCTTCAGATGATGAATCGGATACACATGATGAATTATCAGACATTAGTGAATTGGAAAAAGATACAGAATATTCTAATCATTCAGAAAAAATTAACATTGATGAAGATAAGGAAGAAACAAGAAAATCTAATCCTAATAAATCAAAAGAAGAAAAATGATATTTGAATATTCAAATAAACAAGTTCACATGATGCCTAAAACAGCATTAGATCGTCCTGTTTATTTGACAATATAATAAAGAGAAATTTATTAAAAAAAGTTACTTAGGAATCATTAGTTTAGAAAATAGAATTATTAAGAAATGTCAAATTTTGAAAAACGATAAAAGAATTAATCAAATAACAGAATCTTTAGTTTTAAAAACTCGTTTAAAGTAATCAGATGGTTCTTGTGGTTCTTCTTTATCATTTGTTATTCCTGCTAGATGTTTTGCCAAATTCTTCTTATATCCAACTTGCATTTGTCTTTGAATCTGAATTCTTTGTGCTTGAGGAGAACCAGCACCATGCATTGATTCAGTAAGATAGCCAACTGCATTTCTGCCAAGAGTCATGTTTTCAATCAATCTTAAAATTCTCATTCTATTTTCAACATCTATTCCTTTTCTTCCTGCAAGGTATTTTTTTAGTAGTGGTCCAGCTTCTGGATGTCGAAAGTCTTTTTCAGAAGGAAGTGTAACAACCAATCCGCCAGCAATGTCTTGTGCTAATCTACTAATTTCATAAGGGAATCTAGTTACATTATGTTTACAAACTTGTGCAAGCATATCATCATTAAGGAAAACACCTGACTTCATTTTTTGTCCTTGATGAGAAGAAGCAATACCTACACCAAAAATTGTTTCATTAAGATGAGTCATCTCAATAATTTTATCCTTAATATGAGAAACTTTAGGAACACCATTGTAATCTGCAATTGTTGCTGCTGCTCCGATTAACACATCACCTAATCCAGTTTTACAAACATAACTACGTCTATGATAACAAGTAAAACGATCTACTAACATTGATGCAAATTCATATTCACCATTCATGAAGACTTTATCCCATGGGATAAACACCCTATCTAAAATAATCAAAGCCTCTTGTCCACCATATTTTGCGTTTCCATCATCTATATCACCATCTTCCATACTTCTGGTATCACATGACTGCCTACCATAGATGTAAGTGACACCTTCTGCATCAGCTGGAATTGCACCAACAATAGCCCAATCTTTATCAACATCAGTAAGTCGAATCGTAGGCATTAAGATAATCCAATGAGAGTTTATGCAACCAGTTTGATGGGCTTTAGCTCCTGAAACATAAACTCCATTTTCATTAGTTTCTACCACCCTAGTAAACAAATCAGGATCATCTTGTTCTGAAGGTCCTTTACTCCTATCACCTTTAGGATCAGTCATGGCACCACCAATGACAAAATTTTCTTTTTGAACCATCTTTACAAATTCTAAGAATTTTTTATGATAATCAGTTCCGTGTTTTTCATCTATTTCAAATGTTGTAGAATGTAAAGCATTCATCGCATCCATTCCCACACATCTTTGGAAACAAGTTCCAGTATTTTGTCCTAATTTTCTTTGCATTTTATTTTGTAAAACTAGATCTTCTGCACTTTCAGCAATATGTAAAAATCGATTTACTTTTAATCCAGATAAAGAAGAAGTGGCAGAAGCTAGTGCTTCCTCACGAATTGCAAGATCATAAGTTTCTGCAACTGCATTTATTGAAGGTCTGATTATTGGATGATCAACATAATTTTTTACTAACTCACCAAAAAGATAAATTTTGAGATCTCTACCTCTAAGACTATCAATATAATCATCACCTGTTCGAATAATCTTTGAGATTTCAGTCATGTATTATTATTGATTTTGATGTTGTATAAATATTCTAAATATAATTACAGGAATAAATTCGAATTATAGACCAATTCGAACATCTAAGATACGACAACCTTTACCTTTTTCCATAACCAATACAGGATTCATATCTAATTCTTTTATTTCTGAAAAATCAGTTACTAATTGAGATAATCTTTGTATACACTCAGATAATTTTGCAATATCAGATGGTTTTTCGCCACGTACGCCTTGTAATAATTTTTGAGTTTTAATAGATGCAATCATATCATCTGCTTCATTAGAAGTTACGGGTGCTAGTTTGAATGTAACATCCTTAAGAACTTCAACATAAATTCCACCCATTCCAAGCATAATTACTGGTCCAAATCCAGGTTCTAGTTTTGAACCAATGATTAGTTCTTTTCCACCTTTCACCATTTCAACAATTAAGACACCTTTGATCTCAGCTTTTTTATTATATTTTTTAGCATTTTTGATTATTGTTTGGAATGCAGTTTTAACTTCATCATCATTAGTCAAATTTACCTTAACACCACCAGCATCAGATTTATGAATTATTTGTGGTGATGTAATTTTCATTACAACAGGGTATCCAATTTTCTTTGCGATTTTTACTGCATCCATTTCATTTTTTGCAAGAGCACTAGAAGGTAATGGTAATCCGTATGCTTTTAGAACTTCTTGTCCTTCTTCTTCCAAAAGATTTGGTCTTTGTTCTTTTTTAACTAGATCAAATATTTTTTGAGCTTTTGATTTGTTTACTTTAAATTTTGTGATTTTTCCAGAGGGTGACTTAACCCAATTAGAAAATCTATTCATTGCAGCAAGAGTTCGAATTGCACCTTCTGCATATGTATAATATGGAACATTTCCTCTAGCTAAAATTTCTCTATTTGTAATTCCTTCATCTAATCCCATTAAACTTGCAAGCATTGTTTTTTTGTATTTCTTTGACATTTCTACAATAACTTCAGCTAATTTATCATAATTAAGAGTCCCAGAAGGAGTACACATTGAAATTACTGAACCAACTTTTGGGTGTTTTAAAACACGATCCAAAACATTGTGAAATCGATTAAAATCAGCATCGCCTACAATATCCACAGGATTTCTAGAACTTCCCCATGGAGGAATTACAGCATCAATTTTTTTTCTTGCACTTGTAATATCTGCCATTTTAATTTTCATTTTAGAACATGCATCAGTAGAAATGATTGCAGGTCCACCAGCATTTGAAACGATTACAAGATCACCAGCAGAAGGTAATGGTTGTTTAGAAAATGCAGTAGCATAATCAAAAAGTTCCTCCATAGTATCTACTCGGATTGCACCAGATTGTTTAAGAAGCGCATCATAAATTTCATCTGAGCCCATTAAAGCTCCAGTATGAGACATTGCAGCTTTAGCACCTTCTGGACTACGCCCAGATTTTAACACAAGTATTGGTTTTTTGAGTTTTTTAGTAATATTTTTACAAACTTTAAGGAATTCTTGTCCATCACCCATATCTTCAAGATACATTACAATAACCTCAGTTTGTTTATGAGTTGCAAGAATTTTTAGAACATCAACTTCACTCATAGCGGCTTTATTTCCTAAACTTACTACTGCAGAAAATCCAATTCCTTGTGCACTGGCATCTTCAACTAGTGCAGCACATATTGCACCACTTTGTGAAACAAGTGCAATTTTTCCAGATTTAGGTGTGACTTTTAGAAATGTAGAATTCATCATTGTTTTTGGATCAAGATTCATGACACCAAGACAATTTGGTCCAATAATTTGGATTTTGTATTTTTTGGCAATATCTTTAATTTCTTGTTCACGTTTTGCTCCCTCTTCATCTACTTCTTTGAAACCAGCTGTGATAATTATGACACCTTTGACTTTTTTCTTTCCACATTCTTCTAAAACTGGAGCTACCAAAGTATTTTTGATTACAATTACTGCAAGATCAATAGATTTTGGAACATCTAAAACAGTTTTGTAAGCTTTCTTGTAAAAGACAGATTCTCTTGATGGACTAATTGGGTAAACAGTGCCAGTAAAACCATTCATTATGTTTGATGTAATAGTAGCACCTACACTTCCCCGTTTATCAGATGCACCAATTACTGCAATTGATTTTGGAGATAAAAAGACAGATTCTGCCATACGTTTGGAACTTAAGGATTTTGTATAATAAAGTTATTCATGAAATTTTTGGACTTAATTTAACTTCCCAACATTTTTCCTGCCAAATTTTCTTTTCTTGGGATCCATTGAATAAGAATATCAGATGTTCCCATAATTTTCCAAGATTCACGTGCTAATTCACGAAGTTTGTCATTATTTATTGCAAATTTATGATTTAATTGGTTTACAGTGTTTTTTGAATCACTGTATATTGTAATCTCATAATCTGAATCAATGAATTTTTTTAATGCTGAAATAATTGCAAAATATTCAGCCTGATTGTTTGTTAAATCAATTTTTTTTTCATAAAATGATTCTCCAGTTTCCTTTACAAAATATCCATAACCACTGTCTGAGCCTCCTGAACCATCAACATAAATACTAATTTTCATTTTTGTATAACCTTGTTAATTTAACACTGAGATTAACCACCATCATATAGATTATTGTAGATATTCCTTGAGATATAATTGATGCAAAATATGGATCATAATTAAGAATAAGGAAGTAGTATTGTAAAAACCAACGAATTATAGTATAAACAATTTCAGCAATACCCAGAGATGTTATTAATTTTTTGAGATCATGTTTTAATTTTGAAGTATTGATTTTACCAGATTCCAAATAATATTTTTTCTTATTATCAAAATAAAATAATCCACTAAAAACAGAAAAATAAATTACATAATCAGTGATTGTTGTATATGTTGTATTAAGATGATGTGCTTGTTCAGATAGTAATTGAGCAACTATAGCAGATACAGAAATGGACGAAGCAAAAGCAATGAGAATATTTTTGTTAAGTTTCAAATATTCTTGTAACATTAATCATACTTGATAATTACTACATTTAACTAAAATTAATTAAAAATTAATTTTTAAAATGAATAGAATAACAAAAAAACCAACTATTAGAAAATTTGAAGAAAGTAATAACAAAATAGAAACTATAAAAAACATAATCAAATAAGTTCATTTGAAACAATTAATGTCACTAAATTATGATGCTCCACTATACAGACCACCCTCTGAAGCTAGATCATTAATTTTTCAAGTTACGTTAGGTTGTTCATTCAATGAATGTTCATTTTGTGATATGTATAGATCTAAAGAATACTCTGAAAGACCATGGGAAGAAATCAAATCAGAAATTGATTTGATGGCTAGTTATTTACCAAATACTAAAAGAGTATTTCTTGCAGATGGAGATGCATTAAATCTAAATTCAGAATACATGATAAAGATCATCAAATACATTAAAGAAAAATTTGGAGAATTGGAAAGAATTTCATGTTATGCAATGCCTATGAACATTCTCAAAAAAACACCTGAAGAATTAAAGAAAATGAATGATGCAGGATTAGACATGTTATATTTAGGAATTGAAAGTGGTTCAGATGTTGTTTTAAAAAAAGTAACAAAAGGAGCTATTGCAAAAACAATTATCAAATCAGTAAACAAAGCAAAAGAATCTGGATACATAATGTCATGTATGGTCATTTTAGGATTGGGTGGTAGAATATATTCAAAGGAACACATCAAAGGAACTGCAGAAGTAATTAGTGCATGTTCTCCTCAATATGTAGGAGCATTAACACTATATCTTGAAAATGGAATAAAACAAGAGTTTTTGGATAAGTTTGATGGAGAATTTATCAGAATTGATGATGATGAGTCATTAGAAGAATTGTATAGATTAATCAATCAAATAGATTCTAATGATGAAATTATTTTTAGAGCAAATCATGGTTCAAATGCATATACAATCAAAGGAACATTTCCTCAAGATAAACAAGATATGTTAGATAAAATAGATTGGATGAAACAACATCCAGAAATTATGCGTCCACAAGGACTAAGAGGATTTTAAATTAATTTTTCAAAAGTTATTTTTTAAAAATTTGAATTATTACAAATCATCAATTATTTCTTTTAAAGAATCATGGAGTTGTGGCAACTCGGTATGACTTTCATTATTTTGAATGTTTTCTGGCCCTATTCGTCTTACTAATTGTGTACCAATTAACGTATCAATATTTCTTTGAATATCTTTTTCAGGAATAATTGATCTAAGTTTTTTAATAACAATTTCTTCATTTTCAAATTTTTTTATGGCATATTGAACAAGAATTATTTTCTCATCAAATGTAAATTTGGTCATATAATATGAAAAATATTAGTCTAAATAATCTTTGATTAAATGAAAATAGTTAAAATACGATGAATCACAAAATATTCTTACTTGGCAAGTAAGTTACAAATTATTTCAAACGTTTTATCAACAACAAAATATGCAGTAATTGCAATAATTAGTGGGTTAGGATTAGGAATAATTTATTATTTTTTAACAATGTCGATGCTGCCTACGCATTTTGATTTAGCAATGGAGTTATCATCATTGTACATTTCAACATCAATTGGTTTAACAATAATAATTTCAAGTTTAGGTGGAATTAATTTTGCAATGGTGGCATTTAGAATTAAAAGAATGAAAATGATGAATTCTGTCAAATCAAATTCAACATCTTTGTTAGGAGGAATATTTGGAATATTCACTCCAGGATGTCCTGCATGTACTGCACCATTAGCAATAATTTTAGGCGCAATAGGAGGATTATCATTATTCCCTATGCAAGGATTAGAATTGAAATTCATTTCAGTAGGTGTTTTAATTTTTTCAATATTTTGGATCGCACGGGGATTACAAAGTAAAAATTGTTGTAAAATTGGATAGATGGGCCCACGGGGATTTGAACCCCGGATCTTCGCCGTGTAAGGGCGACGTCATAACCGACCTGGACTATGAGCCCAAAAACTTCCTAGTTAAAATCCATTTAAACTTTGAGACAGAAAAAAATCTAAAAATTTGATTAAAAATAATAAAAATCATGAATGATTTTGATTTTTTTTCTAGCCCTATAGGATTAGGTCACGTAACCAGAGATATAGCAATTGTAGAAAAATTTCAGAAATGTAAAAATAAATTTATCACAGGGAGTGGAGCTGCAAAAATTTTAAGAAATCAAAATTTTACAGTTTTAGACACATACAAACCACCAGTATTTGTAATCAAAAATGGAGTATTACAAAATTCCACAAAATGGTTATGGGGTTATTACAAATATTATAAAGAATGTAAAATAATATCTAAAAAAATTCTACTTTCAGATAATCCAAATGTGGTGATTAGTGATGAAGATTTTGCATCATTAACTAATGCACAAGAGATGAAAATTCCGACTGTTTTAATCACAGATATCTTAGAAACTAAATTTACTAATGGAATAATCTCCATAATTGAGAGAAAAATGAATAAATCAATGGAAAAAATAATTGACAAATGTGATGTAGTCATAATTCCAGAATATGGGAAAGATTCAGGAAACATTAAGAGAGTAGGGCCAATTGTTAGACAAATTGAAGAATCAAGAACAAGATTGCGTGAAAAATTTTCATTTACAAAAAAAACTATTCTAATATCAATTGGAGGAACAGATGCAGGGTTGTTTCTAATTGAAGAATCATTAAAAGTAATTAAAAAAATTAATCAGGATATAGAAATAGTTGTAGTATCAGGTCCTGCAATAAACAAAAAATTTGAGAATGTAAGGAATATGGGATTTGTAAATAATTTACATGAATTGATTTTTGCAGCAGATGTAATAATTTCTTTAGCTGGAAAATCAACTATTGATGAAGCCAATACCTATGGAACACCATCTATTTTCATTCCGATTAAAGGTCATTTTGAGCAAGAAGATAATGCAAGAAAACAAGGATTTATTTTTGAAGATATTAAAAAATTAAAAGAATTAATTTTGGAAAAAATTGAAGAAAAACGAAATCAAAAAAATGCTAAGGGTGCAATAAAAGCATCAGAAATCATTCAAAAAAGATTTTCAGAATAATCAAATGCTTAATAGATAACTACAAAACTCTATCAAGTTATCATGACTAATTTGATAGTTACCAAATTTGGAGGGAGTGCTTTAGGTCCAGATGGAATTTCTATTCCAGAAATTATTGAACGAATTAATAGGTTAAAGAGAGATTCAAAAGTAATAGCAGTTTTTTCAGCACCTCTAACTATTCATAATGATAAAAAACGTTCATTAACTGATGTTGTTTTAGAGCAAGGGAAAAATGCAGAAAAGGGAATAACACCTGATTTGAAAGTTGTGAAGTTAACTTATCAAAAAATTCTTGAATTTGTAAATTCAGAAAATAAAGAAGATTGTAAAAAATCAATTGAATTTCATTTACAAAATGCACAAAAAGCTCTTGATGAGGCATTAAAAATTAAAGAATTTGCTGATGAAATTCGTTCCAGAGCACTTGCATTTTCAGGAGAAATTTTAATTTCACATGTAATGAATTACATTCTAAGAAGTAATGGAGTAAAAACAGATGCTGTAAGTTTTGATAACT
Source organism: Candidatus Nitrosopumilus sp. (assembly GCA_018263505.1). Lineage (GTDB taxonomy): Archaea > Thermoproteota > Nitrososphaeria > Nitrososphaerales > Nitrosopumilaceae > Nitrosopumilus. Next base: position 25,196 of record JAANXA010000021.1, on the reverse strand, counting down.
GGCCAATTATTACAGATGAAAATATAGAATCAACTAATTTTCTTGCACCAGAATCACGTACAAAAATGCAAAAGACAGAAGAATTAGTCAGTATTAATGAAGTAGTTACAATTGGAGGTTTTATTGGAAAGACAGTAGATAATGTAACTACTACATATGAAAGAGGAGGTTCAGATAGAACTGCAGCTGATCTTGCAATTTTGTTTCACAAAAAATATGAAACAAGGGTAGATTTTGAGAAAGATAGTGCAGTAGTTTCAGCGGATCCAAAAATTGTTGATTCAGGATTAAGTGAGGTAAATGAATTATCATACAACGAAGCCAGATTGGCAGGAATGTTTGGAATGAAAATTTTAGATCCTATTGCAATCAAAGAAATTGTAGAAAATGGTGTAGATATGCCAATAACAATAACAAATATGAAGAATCCAGAAAAAATCACAACAATAAAAAGAATTTTAGATGAACAAAAAGGTCATCCAATAAAAATAGTTACAGGAAAAGAAAATTGTTCTATTTTTAGAATTGAAACATCCAATATTCAAAAATTATTAACGTCATTAGAAAAAGACAAAAGATATAGTGAATTCATTATTTTATCTCCATTTACAAAAGATGGGATAGGATTTTCAAGAATTTTATTTCTTGATGGTGATTATGTTAGAAGAAATGAGAAATATCTTTTAGGGTTTGATTCACTTGCAACAATTACATACAATCGAGGTGTTATCACATTGATTGGGGATGAAATGTGGAGAGTGCAACAAGTTGCATCTAGAACTAGTGCAAAAATTGGGGAATCTGGATTAAATATTTTAAACATGGATGCACAAGAAGAGACTTCAAGGATTATCATAGTTGTAGAGGATTCAGAAGATAATATCAAAAAAGCAATTATTGCAATACATCAAGAAGTATCAAAAATCAATTTTATTTAATGATAAGTGGGGTATAACAAATTTTACACATGTATACCACTATCTAGGGTTTATTCATGAACCATTATCTAGAGTTAGTTCGGCGTTACCCAAAACACGCAATAATAATACTTGATTTTTCTAATATTTAGAGATAAACTATATAGAAACAGTCAAACACGTTCAGCAATATACCAAAGAACAATTCCAACACCTAAAATGGCATACCATTTGAAATTGTTCCTATTTAAAAAAATATTTGGAGAAGCCAATTCGCCTTCAGCAGTGGTGGATAAACGGATTTTTCTCATCTCAAATGCATTCCCAATAAGACCAATTATGAGTAAAATTATAGCCAAAAATCCCATTGTCCATTCCATGACATCATATAATGACTGTCTATTATGTAGTTTACAGAAAATATCAAAAATATATTCAAAAATAATTCTTTAAATGGGTAAAGTTTTTTCTCACACCTATGAAAGAAACAGGTAAGATATGGATGAATGGAAAATTAGTTCCATTTAAAGATGCAAAAGTACATGTTCTAACTCATGCATTACACTATTCAACATCAATTTTTGAAGGAATAAGATGTTATGATACACCACATGGTTCTGCAATATTCAGATTACAAGAACATGTTGATAGATTTTTCAAATCTGCAAAATTATATTCGATGAAAATGCAATTCTCAAAAAAAATAATTTCAGATGCAATTTTAGAAACTGTGAAGACAAGTAAACTCAAAGAATGTTACGTCAGACCATTAGCATATTATGGTTATGGAACAATGGGATTAACACCTACTCAAAATAAGGTAGATGTTTCAATTGCATGTTGGGAATGGAAAATGGGGGAATCAAAAGCAGGTAAATTTTCAGGAGCAAAATGTAAAGTTTCCAGTTGGACAAAAATTGATTCAAGATCTCAACCAATGCAAGCAAAAGCTGCATCAAACTATGCAAATGCAGCATTAGCAAGAATGGAGGCATTAGAAAATGGATACGATGAAGCAATAATGTTGAATTCACAAGGAAAAGTTGCTGAAGGAAGTGCTGAAAATATTTTCATAGTCAAAGATGATATTATTCAAACACCTCCACTTTCAGCTGGAGGATTAGAAGGCATTACAAGAGATGCAGTGATACAAATAATTGAAGAAAATGGTGGATTTGTAATTGAAAGAGATCTTGAAAGAGATGATCTTTATTCATCTGATGAAATTTTCATGACAGGTACTGCAGCTGAAGTCAAATCAGTTACACAAATTGACAAAGTAAAAATTGGAAATGGAAAAATGGGGACAATTACAAAAGCACTACAAAAATCATTTACAGATGTCGTAATGGGAAAAGATGAAAGATTTTTGCCGTGGTTAACATTTATTTGATTTTAGCCATGTTTTTTACCATAGAAATTAATGAATAATATGGATTCATGTACACCAGGTAAAACCAATGAAATTTGTTGGTTTTGTAGGAAAAATCGTCATGAAGATTGTATGAAAGAAATTCCTACTCAAGGAAAAACAGAAGGTCCACATGATTGTACATTTGATACAAAGTTCATTCTATGCAAATGTCAACATTAGTAAATAGAAATAATAACAAATACAGCTCCAATTGAAAAATAATATGCAGTATAATGAAGAATTTTGGAATGAGTATGCAGATAAAAATGAATCAAGATATAATGAAGAATTTTCAAAATATATTAGAGATTTAGCTGGATCTTTACCAACTGTACAAAGTATTTTAGAAATAGGGTGTGGGACAGGAATTGACTTGAGATTATTTCCTAAGACATTCCAATTACACGGGGTAGATCTAAATGAGCATGCATTAGAAATTGCAAAAACAAAATTATCAAATGTAAATTTTCAGAAAGGCGATATTACAAAATTACCATTTGAGGATTCTTCAATAGATTTTGTGTTTACACATGGGTTAATGAATTATTTAGAAAATGATGTATTAGAAAAAGGAATTTCAGAAATGTTTAGAGTATCTAAAAGATGGATCATGCATTGTGAAAAATATGAAGAAGTTGAAAAACAGATTGATGAAAATCATAAATTTCGTAATATGGGAGAAAAATGGCTAGGTTACAAAGTAAAGTTTGTCAGTGATGTTAACTTGCATGAAGATTATGGAGAAGACAAAACAAGATTTACTTTACTAAAAAAATTATAATTTTAAAAGCGGGTCTAAAGGGATTCGGACCCTTGACAACCGGATTAAGAGTCCGGTGCGCTACCTGGCTGCGCCATAGACCCACCGAAAACAATATGCCTAGAGTTGTTATTAACTTTAAGATTGTAAAATAAAGGAAAAATTAGTTTTGTGCTTTAGCTTCAATTTCATTGTATTTTTCAATGATTGCAGTCAATGCAGTTGAAACTGGAACATCATTCATTTTTTTCTTTTCGGCAAGAAGTTTTTGGTATGCATCTAATGTTATGTATACAGGAATTGAACCGTTTCCTTCAAGTAAACCTCTAACATTATAAAGTGCAGTTTCCATTCCACTTTCAGCAGATTTTGCAAATTTTGCTTTATCCATAATTGCTCCTAGAGGACCAAATGGCATTTCATAATCTACTGACATGGTTACTTTAGTGAGAGTATCACCTAATGACTGAAACTCATTGGTAATTTGCCATCTCTTGAATGGACCTTTGATTTGTTTTGCAACGATTTTCTCATTTCTGATAAAATCAGTTGTTTCACAATCCCACTCTAAACGTTTACCGCTAAAGTCGCCGATGATTCTAAATGTTGTGCCTACACCCATGCCTTCTTTGATATCCATAGGAATTACAGTCATTCCTACAATGTCATTTTTGATTTGATCAGAAACATGTTCTGGTCTTGCAAAATATGTAAAGACATTTTCTACAGGTGTTTTGATTTCTATTGATTTTGAGACGAGAGTCATCGGATCAACTCTTGTCGATAAGGATTTAAAGGTTTTGAAGATTTTCCTAGACAAATTAACTTACAATATATTCATGATGAATCTAGGGAATATATTATGAATAAATTGCGATCAGTTATCATTTTTGCTGTTTTGATTATTTCACCTATGATGGTTAATAGTGCAGATGCACATTCAATGTTTAATTCTGCTGAAAAATTTGAAGCTGGATTTAGAGTTCAAGTAGCAACAACTCCAGAATTTCCACAAATTAATGAACCATCTCAATTCAGAGTTAGAGTAACTGAAGGACATAACTATGAAGAAGTTGAAAATTTTACAATGGGAATTAGAATTCAATTTAACGGTCAGCAAGTAGATGCAATTCCACCTACTGCAATAGAAGGATCTCATTGGGATTTTGATTATGTTTGGAGAACTCAAGGAAATCATATTGTTTTAATTGATTTGTATGACATTGGAGAAGAGAAAGAAACTCACACTTTTACATTTAACATGGGAACACAAAGTCCATTTGGATATATTTTCTTTGCAGCAATTATTGTAGGAGCATTAACACTTACAGGAGTTGTAATGTATATTTATGTCCCAAAAGTTTTAAAAAAATCTAAGCTTTAGATGAAACTGAGACTTTAGAAATTCTAAATGCAAAAATAGTTGTAAGTAATACCATAGAAAACAACAATATTCCAATTCCCAAATGAACAGCAACTAATACTGCATGTAATTTTGTATCAATAACCATTGCACCAAGTCCAATTTGAGTAATTACAAATATAGTTGCAAGAGTGCTAGTAACTTTAATCTTTAAATCAGAATTTTTATTGATTAAACTTGCAATCATTGTTGCTATAACTAAACTTCCAGTTGTTGCTGCAACAAGTCTATGAATCCATTCGATAAGATATTCTTCTGAAGGCATAATTCCATCTGGACACATTGGCCATTCAGGACAAGTTAAACCAAGTCCAGCTGCTGACACATACCCTCCAATAAACATCAAAGTGTACAAAACAATCATTGTTGTTAATGCGAGGTATTGAATTGCCAAAATTATTCTACAATAAAACTACCTTGCATACCTTGTAAGGCATGTCCAGGAACAGTACAAATGTAATAGTAAGTTCCAGGGGCACCTGCAGTAAATGTTGTGCTACCAGCATCTCCTGGTTTCAATGGGTTAGATGCTGATGCGATTTCAGAACCCCAAATTACATTGTTAAAGTCTTCAGGATCAGAAACTACTCCAAATGAATGGAATGATTTTCCATTATTTGTTGATGAAATAGAAACTTCATCACCAGAGTTTACACGGATTTCAGGATTGCTATTATCCTCTCCTGGTAATGCATTAAATGCTAAGGTCCTAAAGTCAGATGATTCTACAAAGTCCAAAGTAAATTCATGAGACACACCTGTTGGGGCTGCTGCTACACCAGAAGAACTTCCACCTTGTGATGGACCAATAATGATTTCACCCACCATACCTTGTTCTCTATGTCCAGGAACAGTACAAATGTAATAGTAAGTTCCCTCCTCACCTGCAACAAATTCTGATGAGCCACTCTCTCCAGATTTTAATGGATTAGATGCAGATGCGATTTCACTTCCTGGAATAATTCCACTAAAGCCTTCAGTGTCTTTTGTAACACCAAATGAATGGAATGATTTTCCATCATTTACAACATTAAAGATAACTTTGTCACCAACACTCATCTCAATTGTTGGATTGACTCCGGGTTCATCAATCATAGCATTAAACGTCAAAGATCTAAAGTCAGCTGATTCAAGAAATGAAAGATCGTATGAAATAGTTTTTCCTGTTGCTACTGCGGGAGCTGCATGATCATCTGCTCCAGACATTGCTGCAACAACTGGGGGTTGTTCTGAAATCCAATAATCCCACATGGAGAAGAATATTACTCCACCAACAATACAAATTCCTAACATAATTGCCATCATCTTTCCAGTTCTTGCGGGAGTTGTTCTATAAATTTGGGAATTATCTTGATTCATTTCATATATCTCCTAGTGTGATGGATTCCTTGCCTCAAATGGATAGTAATACTTTCCGCCCACACCAAATGGGTCGTCGGTATCTGCTAGTTTTCCTTTTCCTGCACTGTGAATTATGTTTGCAAGGAAGATTACCATACTGACACCAATAATCATTGCACCTATTGATGCAATTTGGTTCATGGCAATCCATTCTGGGATTGGAGGATAATCGAAAACTCTTCTTGGCATTCCGTACAAACCAAGAACGTGTTGTGTAAAGAAAACCAAGATGGTTCCAATAAAAGACATAATAAAGTGAATCTTTCCTAAGGCCTCATTATACATTCTTCCTGTTACATATGGATACATGTAATACATGAATCCAAATGAACCAAATGCAATAGTTCCCATTACAAAGAGATGGAAATGGCCAACTACCCAATATGTATCGTGAGTTGTAAAGTCTAATGGCATTGCAGCATTTGCTACACCGCCTGCACCTGCAGAGAAGAATAATGCAATTCCACCTACTGCCCACATCATAGGAGTTGAGAATTTAATTCTACCATTCCACATTGTTGCAACAAAGTTGAAAACGTGTAATGCAGATGCTGGTACTGCTGCAAGAGTTCCTACCATAAAGACTGTTTTTTCAGTGAAGGACATTCCAGTTGCATACATGTGGTGTGCCCATGATGAGAAACCAACTATAGATAATAAGACAAATGCGAAGATACCAGAATTATAACTGTGAATTGGTTTTCTTGAAAATCTTGGAATAATTTCATACATCATACCGATTGCTGGAATTACTAATACATACACCTCTGGATGGAAAGTAAACCAAAACAAGTGTGCATATGCAATTGGATCTCCACCCATTGCAGGATTGAAAAATCCAGTAACACCTAATCTATCTGTTAAAAGCATCAATAATGCTGCTGCAAACGTAGGGATTGCAACTAGGATAATTAATGATGATGATAAAAATGACCAAGCCAATAATGGAACTTGTCCAATTGACATGTCAGGATGCTTACATTTGAGAATTGTCACAATAAAGTTAATTGCACCAAGAACTGATGAGATTCCCAAAATCTTCAATCCAAATATCCACATATCAGCTGCCGGACCTGGGGCGCTAATGATAGAGTAAGGTGGATTTGCATACCAAGAAAAATCTGCAAAACCTAACCAAATGAGTGCACCTCCTGGCGGAATCATCCAGAATGCAAGTGCATTTAATTTTGGATATGCCATATCTTTGTATCTAATCATGATTGGAACAAAATAATTTCCAACAGATGATGCAAAAGGCAAGATAAACAAAAAGATTAACGTTGTTCCATGGACTGTAAAAATTCTGTTAAATGTCATGGCATCACCAATTATTTGTGCACCAGGTAAGAATAATTCTGCTCTAATGATTAATGCCAATGCACCACCTAAGAATAAGAATCCTATAGACAAAATCAAGTACAATAAACCTACATCAGTATGATGTGTAGAGAACATAATTTGCCATATTGGTCTTGGCTTTTGTAATTCTAGAACCATTAGTTAATCTCCTCGATTATATTTTGTGATAAAAGCGTTGTTAAGATTGTCAATGTGTTGGTTCCTCCACAATTAATGTTCCTCTCATATTATAATGAATTAATCCACAATATTCTCTACATTGAATGTCATGGGTTCCTGGTTGATCGGGTGCAAACCATACAGTATTTACTCGACCAGGAACTGCATCCATCAATACAACATAATCATGAATATTAAATGAATGAATTACATCTGTTGAATGAATTTCGAATTTGTAAGCTTTTCCTGCTTCAACATGTAACTCACCAATTTCTTTAGTTCCATCTTCATGCTCAAAAGTCCAGAACCATTGTTGTCCAACTACTTTAATAATTTCAACATCAGCAGGAACATGTTCTACTAGTCTTTCAGCTTCCCATGCTTCTGCACCTACCCAGCACATTAACGCAATTACAACACCAACGTAAATCCATTCAGGCCAGTTAGAATGTCCACTCAATTTTACCAATCCGTTCCTTCATAGGGAGTTGGTTTTGCTTTTGGATGAGATTCCCTAAATCTCCAAACTTGCCAAATAATAGTACCAGAGACTACAGCACCTACTACAAATGCAATAGTCATCATTCTAAAGAACAAATTCCAAATTATTACTCTACGATCAAGATATTCTCCAGGCTCATCACCTGCAGCAAATGCTAAATCTACAGCAGGTACAATTACTAAAACCGCTAAAACCAAGAATAATCCTATAATGCTCTTCATAGTAATGAATGACGTGACTAATGATTTCTATTTAAGGGTTTTCAAGATTATTAGCTACCAACCTTGATCGAATCTAGAGGGATGCATTACGTTAAGTCCAGAAATAGAAAATCGATTTTCTTTTTCACGAAATATGTTAAGAGAGGCATTAGCAATTATTAACTCAAAGAGATTGGTTGGAGATAATTCAACTATAGTAGACAACATTGCTTTGATCGGATCCATATGAGTTACAAGGACTACATTCTCATCAGGATGTTTTTCTATTACATGATCTACTAGACTCAAAACTCTATTTTTGACTTGAGAAAATGTTTCTACTCCATTATGTGCAATTTCTAATTCACCATTGTAAAATTTCATAAATACATTTCCATGACTATTGAAAATTTGGTCATAATGCATTCCAGTGAATTTTCCCATATCTAATTCGATTAAACGTTCATCAATAGTTACATCAACAGAATTATGTCGTCCTGCAATTTCTGCAGTATGTTTTGCTCGTTGAATAGGACTAGAATAAATTGCAGAGATATTCATGTGTTCTAATAATTCAGCAGTATGTTGTGCTTGTTTAATTCCAGTTTCAGTTAAGGGGATTCCTTCTGTTCTTCCTGCTAAAATTCTATCAGTGTTATTTTTTGCTTGACCATGTCTTAGAAAAATAATTTGTCCCAATTTAGTCTAAAATTCAAATAAAGATAATAATAACATTGTCTGGGGACAATCATGAAAGTTGGAATTATTGGTGGGACCGGAGGAATGGGAAAAGGATTTGCACTAAGATGGTCACAAAGTCATAATGTAATTGTGGGTTCACGTGATGCTACAAGAGCATCAGAGTCTGCTGCAGAATATACAAATCTTGCAAAAGAAGCATTTGGAGAAATTAAAGGAAGTATTTCAGGAAAGGATAATGTTTCAGTTGCAAAAGAAAGTGATGTTTTAATTTTATCAATTCCATATGAAAATATTGATTCTACATGTTCAACAATTTTATCTGAAATTAAAGATAGCTGTGTTGTAGTATCACCAATTGTTCCAATGATAAAAACAGATGTTGGTTTTGAATGTATTTCAATTAAAGATAACAAACCATTTTCATACAAATTAGTATCAAATCACATGAAAGATAAATCAAAATTAGTTTCTGCATTTCATGTAATTTCAGAAAAAAAACTTGTGAATCCAACTTTGGAATTAGATTATGATATCTTCGTATGTGGAGATGATAAAGACTCAGTAGTAGTAGTAAATGAATTGATTAATGAGATTAAAGGTCTTAGATCAATTTACCTGGGACCAATAGAATTATCATATCTTGCAGAAATGTCCACACCATTACTTCTTAATGCAATGATTAGAAATAAAATTAAAAATCCAGGCATCAAAATAATCTAAGAGATAATTTTCATTTATCATGAGTGAGGAATACCACAGACGAGGTAGAAATTGGTTTACTGCAATGGGTACATTATTTTCAGTAATGGCAGGAATCGTTCTGATTAGGCAATTATTAATTTGGGGAATAGAGTTTGTTGAAGAATTTTTGTTTAATTCAGAAATTACAAATGAAAAAGTGTCAGTTGCAATGTTGGGGTTTGGGATTTTTATGATACTATTAGGGTTTAGAAAACATGAACAAAAAAGATGAATTTCTAAAAACACAAAAAATTTTACGATTAGCAACAATTGACAAAAATGAAATTCCACATATTGTACCTGTATGGTATAGATATGCTACAAAAAAATTCTATATTGGAACAAATTCTAAAACAGAAAAAGTAAAAAATATTAAAAAAAATAATAAAATTTCATTCTGTGTAGATATTGGAATTAATGCACCAAATATTTTTGGTGTAATGGGGCAAGGAGAAGCTAATTTAATTATTGACAAAAGAAAAGTAAAAACAATTGCAAAAAAAATTCTTTTGAGGTATTTTAAGACATTAGAAAACAAATCTGCAAAAGAATTACTAAATGATACTAATTGTATTATAGAAATAATTCCAGAAAAACTTTCAGTTTGGAATTATTAAGAAACAAATTCTTCAATTTTGTTCATTGCAGAATCTAAAACTTCTAAACTTGGAAGATAAACTAATCTAAAATGTCCACTACCATATTGTTCACCAAATCCTGAACCATGAACAGTAAGAACACCTTTGGATTCCAATAGTTTGGTTACAAATTCTTTATCAGTTCCAAATCGATTGTCTTCAATTTTTGGAAATGCATAAAATGCACCTTTTGGTGTTGGGCATGATAAACCAGGCATTTCATTTAGTCGTTTTACAACCAAATCACGACGTTTTTTAATTTCTGCAACAAAATCATTAATGTAATTTTGCGGACCACGTAAGGATTCTAATGCTGCATGTTGCACTGGAAGACTAGTTGCAATTCTAACTCTAGCTAGTTTTGGAAGATTTTCTCGTAATGCATCAAGTTTAGGCGATTGATTAAATGCAATGTATCCAATTCTCCATCCAGACATAAGATGTACTTTTGAAAAACCATTTAGAATAATTACAGGTGAATCTCCTGCAACTTTACCAATTCCTACAAATTTCTCATCAAAAATAATTTGATCATAGATTTCATCACAAATGATATACAAATTATTTTGATTTGCAACGTCAACTAATTCTTTGAGGGATTTTTCATTAAAAACAACACCTGTAGGATTGTTAGGACTAATCAAACAAATTGCAACAGTTTTTGGAGTAATTTTGGATTTAATATCATCAATGTCTGGTGTTGAGTTATTCAAATCAACTGCAAATTCTACAGGAATGCCACCATGTAATCGTACGTAAGATGCGTATGGTGGATAATATGGACCAGGAAGTAATACTTCATCTCCATCTTCTACAATTGAAGAAATTACCATATCAAGTCCTTCAGAAACGCCATTAGTTACTAAAATATCATCAGCACCAATAGAGAGACCTTTGTTATTTTCTTTTTTTGCAATTTCAGTTCTTAATTCCAAAAGACCTTCAGATGAAGAATAGAAATTTTCACCTTTGTTAATTGCATCAATAAAAGCTTGTTTTACATTATTTGGTGGTTGAAAACCAAATTGCACAGGATCTCCAATATTTAGATAATCAATACCCATTCCAGTTTGTTCAACTTTTCTTGCAGCTAGAACGATATCTCTAATTGCATATTCAACACCTGCAACTTTTTTTGATACTTTCAAAGTATCTAGACAGATATTTAGACCTGTTAAAATCTTATTTGTTTGGACTCGTTGCACAGTCTGGATAGTGCGAGCGGCTTCGAACCGCTAGGTCGAGGGATCGAAGCCCTCCGAGCCCTTTAGATTATTTTATTAGGAAAATAATTTTCCACTTGATATAATGAAAATTTCACTATTTAAAATTGGAATTATTCTAGCAATAATAGGGATTTTTTGGATTGGTGTGATTTTTGTAGAGAGTGAAAAAATACAACATTCAAGAATATTGGAACAATCTAGTTTTTTTGAGTTGAAATCGGAATTCCTTGGTGAAGATATTGGATTTTACAAAGTCTACATGCCTGAATTTACAGGCGAGGAGATATTTGTACAGATTTTAGACCCAAAAAATAATGTAATTCAAGAAGAGAGAATTCAAACAAAGATGTCGGTGGGATATTTTGATTTTAGTCATAGTGGGGCACATACAATTAAGATTACAAATATTTCAACAAATCAAATTAATTTACAAGTAGAATTTGGAGATACAAGTTCTCAAGAGATGATTACAGCAGGAATGTTAATTCTTGTAGGTGCGGTAATCATCATAGCAATGGCGTATTTTAAAATAAAAAATTACAAAATAGAACAACCAGATGAAAATATTTCATAAACTGGAATACATTGAATGGTATGTCCAATTATTAAAAATAAATTAAAAACTAACCATGTAGTAAAGAACAAAAATGTAATGATTGAAAAAGGAAGTAATACTTTGAGTTTTGTGTGTTCTCTATTTTTTAAAATTAGTAATCCGCCTAAAGATGCAAGAATTAATCCTAATTCAAGTGGTTGATGAGACCAAGAGATTAGTCCATCGATTCCAAAGAGATCATGAGATAAAGAATCTCCAAATCCTGAAATAATTTGTATAATAGAACCTACCATGACAAGTTTAATTCCAGTCTTAAGAGATTTGTGAATCGATTTTCTAATAATTAGTATAATTCCCATTATTGCAGCACATGTAGTCATAGAAACTCCAGTATACACAATAATGTGAGAAGTGCTCCAGAAAAATTCAGGTTCTTTTTGAAGATGAGAAATTGCATCCCAAAATCCTGCTGAAACAACTACAACAGGGCCAATTACTGCTAAAACAGATACAAAAGAAACTAATGAACTAGATTTGGTTAAAGATGAATTAGATAATCTTTGAAGTAATTTCATTTTAATTTTCTATTAGAATCGAGGTATTTGAAATATTGGAAATTTATCAATTAATGAAATTAAACATAATGACAAAATTTAATGAATTAACTATATTAGATGAAACAACCTGAGAATAATATGAATCCAGGAATAGGCCTTATGAAAAGGCGATTAGAAAAAGAAAAAGATGCAATTGCACTTGCAGTATCAGGAATTGCAAAAAAATTTGATGTGAAACCTGATGAAATTAAAACACTAGAGACAAAATATGACATAGATTCAGGAGACTGGTATGTTGCATTAGGATGGGAGGAAAGGAAATCAATAGTTCAGATGGATTCAGTGTTAGGAACAATAACTGAAATTAAAGAAATTTAAATTTCAAGGGATTTTTTGAATAATTATGAATAGTGCAATAGTTCTTGGTGGTTCACGGGGAATTGGAAAAGCGATTTCCAATACATTAAAAACAATAGATATTGATGTCTTTGCAGCTTCAAAAAAAGATATTGATACATCTAATTTGGACAGTGTTAGAGAATTTGTAAAAAATCATAATCAAACAGATATTTTGATTCTAAACACTGGAGGTCCTGTACCAAAACCATTTCATGCAATTACAGAAGAAGATTGGAAATTATATCACAATCAATTATTTTTAGGATTTGTAACAATATTACAAAATATCAAACTCAATAATGAAGGATATCTATTTTTGATTAGTTCAAATGTTATCAAAGAACCAAATTCAAAATTAATTATATCATCAGCATATAGAGCAGCATTTGTAGAAGTTTTCAAAGTATTGAGTAAAGAATATGCTCAAAGAAACATTAGTTGTATAAACATTGCACCAGGTCCAATTAATACAGATAGAACTAAAGAATTAATAGAAAATATTGAAGAATTTGAAAAAACATTACCCATGAAGAGATTAGGAGAGCCAGAAGAAATTGGAAACTTTGTTAAATCAATTGTCGAGAATAAAATAAAATATCTATCAGGAGTTACAATTAACTTTGATGGTGCAAATTCAAATTATATTTATTAAAATTATTTTTTAAATTATTTTTTAAATTCAACATTTGGTGAATCTGGATGATCTACAATTGCAATTAATCCACCATCACGAAGTTGTTGAAGTAATTGCATGACTTCTTTTTCTACTTGTTTTCTTTGTAATCCTGTTTGTTGTGCAAAAATTTCTACTAATTCAGTCACTTTACGAGAACCATTACAAGACTTCCAAAAATCTACAATTGCTTGATTCACCATAAATCCTTGATCATGTTCATTTGCCAATACCATAGAACCATCTTCTTGAGTAACTAATTTTCCAACACCTTGAGGTAATGCAGTTTCATAGTTTATTGGTGCAGGAGTATTCATGGCAGCACCCATTTTCTTAATTTTTAATTTTCCTTCTTCAGTCATTTTATCCATTGACCATGCAGGTTCCCATACTATGTCTATTTTGACATTATTTACTCCGGGAACTTTTTTTGCATATCTTGTTGCATCTTCAACTAGAGTCTCATGAAGTGGGCAACCTTGAGTAGTCATTGTCATTTTGATATTTACGTCATTATTTTCTGCAACATCAATTCCATAAATTAATCCCATTTCTACAATGTTTAATGGAACTTCAGGATCCATGCATTGTTTTAATGATTCTTCAATTGCTTGTGCAGAAACGATACTCATAATGTTATGAACCATTAGAAAAACAATAAAAACTTTCTATTAATTAGCTGCAAATAATTTTGGTATAGATTCCTCAAATGGTGCAGTTGCCACACCTTTTTCAGTGATTATTCCTGAAATTAATTCGGGAGGAGTCATATCAAATGCGGGGTTAATTACACCAATATCATCAGGTGCAGTTTTTTTCTCACCAATTCCAGTTACTTCATTTCCTTTTCTCATCTCAATAATTACATCATCAGCCTTTGTTTCCAAATCAATTGTAGATAATGGAGCTGCAACATAAAATGGAATTCCATGTTGTTTTGCCATTGTTGCTACTTGATATGTTCCAATTTTATTAAAAACATGACCAGTTTTTACAATTCTATCAGCACCAACTACAACTTTATTCACAAGACCATTTGCCATTGAATAGCCTACTGCAGTATCAGGAACCAAACTAACATCAAATCCATCATGTTTTAGTTCAAATGCTGTTAATCGTGAACCTTGTTGAATCGGTCTAGTTTCAGTAGCTATCACTTTAACATTTTTTCCACTTTCTCTGGTTGCACGAATTACACCCAATGCAGTTCCATATGCAACAGTAGCTAATGCACCTGCATTACAATGAGTCATTATAGTATCATTATTATCAAATAATACAGAACCATTTTTACCCATTGTTTTATTAATTTCAATATCCTCATCTGCCATTTTTTTAGCTTCAGAAATTACTGATTCTTTGATTTGTTCTACTGTTTCTCCAGTTTTTGCAATATTCATAATTTTTTCTAATCCCCATCCTAAGTTTACAGCAGTAGGTCGTGTTGCAAAAAGAACTTTTCTTGCAGTTTGTAAATCAGAAATCAATTCATCTTTTGTTGTTGCATTACTTTGTAAAACTGCCAATGCTAAACCAAAAGCACCTGAAACACCAATAGCAGGTGCACCACGAACCACCAAAGTACTAATGGCATTTGCTACTTGATTAAAATCATCATATTCAACAAAAACAAGTTGATTTGGTAATTTAGTTTGATCAATCATAATTACTTTATTATCTTTCCATTCTACTGTTCTCAGTGAAGAATTAATTTCAATAGTTTGCTTTTCCATGTAATTTTGAACACTTCAAACTTAATTAAAACCATACCAAAAATGTCAAAAATTAGCCTCAAAAATATATTTTGACTCAAAAATACATATTAATTCAAAGAATAGTTTTATGAAGAAATCTAATTAATGTTGTAGTAGGAGAAGTGTATGTTTAAAGAACTTTATCATAAAATGCGATTAGGTCAATCAGTAGTTTTTCCAATTATTTCGATGATAAATTTTATAATTATTTCATATTCCCTGACAACAATTAAAGACATTATTCCAATTCATATTTACATTCCAATTTTTGCAATATGTTTAATTTCTGTTTTAATGATTATTGGAAGTATTTTTCATAACAAACAACAAACAACTGATTTTAATATGAATTTTAGAAAACAGACTAATTTGATTAAATCAATTAGATTGATTCTAGAATCACAAACAGTCAAAACATCAGAAACCAAATCATGGATAAATGAATTAGAAAAGATGGAAAAAGAACATGAACAAAATAAACTATGATGTATTAATTCTTGCAAGAAATGAAGAAAACAATATTAGGAAAACTCTAGAATGTGTTTGTAATCAAACAGTCAAACCGGATTCAATAATTGTCATTAATGATAATTCAACAGATGAAACAGGAAAAATTGCTAAAAAAATTGGTGTGAGAGTTATTGATTTTCCTTATGAGCATAAAAATTGGGTGATTAGTGGAAAGTTAGGCATTGTTTTTTCATTTGGTATGAATTATTTTAATAAAAACAATTCTCATTTTATGATTCTTGGTGCAGATCATATTCTACCTAAAGACTATGTTGAAAAAATTACAAAAAATATGAATGATGATAATGTAGATTTATCATCAGGTATTATTAAAAATGAAATTACAGAATCTCCGAGAGGTTCAGGAAGGATTTTTACAAAAAAAGCCATGGAGTGTATCAATTGGAAATATCAAATCAATTATGGTTATGAAACATATGCTTTATTTAAAATTCAATCAGAAGGTTTGAAAGTATCAGTTTATCCAATAATTACAAAAACTCAAAGACCCACTGGAACAAATTATAATAAAAAAAAATTTTTTCATATGGGTTTTTCTTACAAAGCTTTAGGATATACAACACTTTATGGAATTGGAAGAGGTTTCATTATTGCAAAAAAATTTGGTTTGTATAATGGATTTATGTTTTCATTAGGTTTTTTTTTTAATTGGAACATAAATTATGAGGAAAAAATTCGTCAACATTGCAAAAATAATTTAAAATATTCGTGGAAAGATATCATTAACAATCCAAAAAAATTATTTAAAAAAATGATGGATTGATTTAAACAAAAATATTTAATTTGTTATTTAGTTTTAAAAATTTTCAATGAGTTTTACATTGTAGCTTGTGAAGCATCATGGAACATCTGACTCTTTGCACAACCAGCAGCTAATTCATCACCAGCTCCACGTCTCATTAATCCACGATATAGACAATCTTCTAGTTTAACATCTTCTCTTTGTTCCCATTCCTCAACAGTAACTGAGAATTTCTTCTGAATTCTATCTCTATACCACTCAGGAATTACATTAAATGCACAAAATGGAACTATTCTAAGATCTGGAGTAACATAGTGAATATCACATCTTTGTAATCTTTCCAAATCTTCATTGTATTTATCTTGGAAATGCATCATACCAAGAAATAGTCCTTTTACATGCCATGAGCCAACTGAATCAAATGATCTTTTCATAAGAATATTTCCAAACATTTTTGCCAAGTCTAAACCTGCTGGTTGTTTTTTAGAATCAACAAATCCTTTAAGTTTTCTTACAACTTCAAGCATTGTGAAATACTTGTTTTTACCAGAGCGAATTTCTTCAGCTTTATCTTCAAATAATTCAAGCATTCCTTGAATATCACAGAATTTTGTTAATGGAACAAATTTCTTGGTATCGGCATCCTCAAAGATATAGGTACCTGCACCACAAGCAAAGTGAATTGATAATTCGTATTTTGGTTTACTAGAAAATGCTTCAATAACATTTGTCAATGGCATACAACTTGGAACTGGGAACCAATCATCAACAGTTACATCACCATTTGTTTGTTCTTCAATTCTTTGAATACAATCAGGAACAGTAATTCTATATTTTTCACGTTCACCTTTACCCATTCTACCTGTTAGAGATACAGGTTGGAAGTTTACTGCATGAACTACATCCATATTCTTTTGTGCATATCTGATAATTCCACCTAATTCATGATCATTAATTGATTTAATTACAGTTGGAACAAATACAACAGTAGTACCAGTCTTTCTGCAACTATCAAGTGCATATGGAATTTCCCAGTGATTTTTTGGATTAGTTCTTGCTGTAACTCCATCAAATGATAAATACAAATTGTTACACCCAGCAAGTCTTACTTCACGTGCAGCTTCTGGATCCATTGCATGTCTAATTCCATTAGTATTCATCTGAATATGATCAACACCTTCTTCTTTCATAATTTTGATAACATCAGCAATGTCTTCTCTTAACATTGGTTCACCACCAGTAATCTGCATAGAATTTCCTGGAATTGGTCTTTGAGAACGTAAGGTTTTCATCATTCCTCTAATTTGGGTATGATCTGGTTCATACATGTAAGCACCTTCTAATCCCTTTTTTACATAGAAAAAGCAATACCAACATGTCAAATCACATCTATTAGTTACAATCATGTTTGCAAGTCCACTATGAGACAAGTGATTTGAACATAAGCCACAATTATTTGGACATGAACATTTATCCATCATTACATTTGGAGAGTGGGCACCCTTTCCATCCATCCAATAAGTACTAAATTTTTTGTACATTTCATAAGAACCAAAGTATAATTCCTCACATTCACCGTGAGTTGGACAAACTTTTGACATGAATACTCTATTATCTCGCTCAAAAAGTTCTGCATCTAAAATCATGTTACAATCAGGACAAATACTTTGAGTGAAACGAATTGTTGATTTCTTACCTAAATTCTTAGATGTTTGATTAGATATCTGAATTAGTGCCATGTCTATAACGATAACTTTTCTAATTGGTATATAATGCATTTCATACTTGCCCCCGTGGGGGATTTAGGAGACATATTCGTATGAGGTTTAAATATCAAAGCTAATCGATTAGATCGCATGAGTATATCAGATAAAACAAGAAAATCTCTTGAAAAAATTGGTCTTACAAGTTATGAGATAAAGACATTTTCTGTACTGCTCAAAACAGGAGAATTAACAGCATCAGATCTAAGTCAAAAATCAGGAGTTCCTTATTCAAAAATTTATGAAGTCTTAGGAACGTTAGAAGAAAAAAGCTGGATAGGATCTGATGATTCAAGGCCTACAAGATATTTTGCAAAATCACCATCCACAGGATTAGAAACAACAAAACAAAAAATGGAGACAGATTTTTTAAAAAATCAAAATGTTATTTTAAATGAGTTAGTTCCACTATACGAAAAAAGTGGAATTAGTGAAAAACCAGACATTTGGGTATTGTCAGGTGCAATAAACATTACATCTAAAATTTTAGAGATGGTAGAAACTTGTAGAAATGAAGTGATGATTGCATTACCAGAAGCTGGGGAAGAATTAGTGAGACAAGCATTACCAAAATTAAGATCACTTCACGATAGAGGGGTAGAAATAACTATTCTAACTTCAGATAAAATTGATGAGGAATCAATTAAGGCAATCAAAAGAGTTGCAACAGTAAAAATCAAAAAAGGTTTGTTTGGAGGAGGGATAATTTCAGATAAAAGGTATGTTGTAATTTTATTAGGTCCAGAAACTGCGATAGAAGGTTCATCAGATATTGTAGCAATTTGGGCAGATCATGCAGGGTTAGCAGGATTTGCACGACAATATTTTGAATATTTATTAAAAGATTCAAAGGAAGTATAGAATATGGACATACTTGAAGACAAAGAGACATTATTTGTAGGAACAGCAGAAGCTGAACATGTTGAAATGTATCTAAAAGCAATTTGGCACATAAAAGAAAGAGGTGAAGATGTCAAAATTAGTACCATTGCCAAAATGCTCAATGTACGACAACCAAGTGTTGTTCAAATGTTAAAAAAACTAAATGGTAAAAATTTAGTTTCTTACAATAAAGCAGGAGTAAAACTTACAGAAGAAGGTCAAAATATTGGTGCTAGTATGATGCGAAACAGTAGATTACTTGAAGTTCTAATGGATAGTGCACTCAAAGTAGATATTGATGAAGAGATGGTGTGTGGAATTGAACATCATATGAACAAACAATTTACAGATGCATTATGTACAATGCTAAAGCATCCAAGAAAATGTCCACATGATCATGAAATTCCTATGGGACAATGTTGTGAATCATAATAATATCCTAAAAGATATATCATCTTAGAAGTTCGTTAATTCATGGCATGTTTTTGTGGTTGTGAAACATATCAAAAAAGTGATGATGGATTCAAAATGGCATGTATAGAATGTGGACATGGGCCTCAAAATCATGATGATGAATTTAGAAATGCTGCAAGAAAAAATGAATCACAAAGCCAAAAACGTGATGCAGATTTCGGATAATTATTCACCAATAATTTTTACTAAAACTCTTTTTGGTCTTCTTCCATCAAATTCACCATAGAAAATTGCTTCCCATGGTCCAAAATCTAATTTACCATCAGTAATTGCAATTACTACTTCTCTTCCCATAACTTGTCGTTTAAGATGTGCATCAGCATTATCTTCACCTGTTTTATTATGATCATATTGTTCAATTGGTTCATGAGGAGCTAATCCTTCCAGCCATTTTTCATAATCATGATGTAATCCACTTTCATTGTCATTTATGAATACACTAGCAGTGATATGCATTGCATTTACTAAACAAAGTCCTTCTTTGATTTTACTTTTGGTAACCAATTTTGTAATATTAGATGTAATATTTACAAAAGCCCTTCGTGTTTTTACTTTAAATGTTAGATATTCAGTTAAAGATTTCATACTTTTCAAAGATATACATTACTTAAAATTCTAAGGCAGGCTCAGAACTCAAGATCCTCATCATCAATCAAAGGGATAGGTTCATCACTGCCCGCAAGCCAAATATTTTGAGGATTCCTATTGAATCTTTCAAGAAGCTTGATAAATGGCAAATATTTGAATTAGTCAAAATGGTTACAATTGATACACCTGCTTCAGTTGAAAGTTTTAGGAGGTTCATTATTTCTAGTACATGTAGATCATTTGCTCCTAGAAGTTATTTAGAAGATGCTGAAGTATTTGCTGAAAGAGAAGATAGTCTTGGAGCAATTTATGTAGAGGCTGCAGATAAAGTGACTTTAAAAAAATTAAGAGATATGACATTTGTAAATGCAAGAGACATTCTTGGAGTTATTTATAATTCAAAAAGTGGTAATACATCTCTTAAGTGGCGTCAATTAAAAAGAAATAATGGAAAAGTTACTGGAGAAGCTTCTGCAAATTCTCTAACAAATCTTGCAGAATCAGGTGTATTGACTTTAGATTGGGTTGAAAATTATTTGAAAAAAAAATCTGAAGAAACAAAAGCCAAAAAAGAATAAACTTAACTTTTTCTTTTTGTAGATTGGAATTATATTATGATTACAAAAATTATTGATGAGAATTCAATCTCAGTAATTCCTGAAGATTCAGATGATTTGTTAAATTTACGTCGAATAATTAAAGAAAATGATAAAGTAATAGGAGATACAACTAGAGTATTAAAACAAGATAGAGATTATTCAAGACCAGACAAAGGTGAAAGGATCAAAATAAGAATTGCTTTAACTGTAGAAAAAATTTCTCTTGATGATGTTTTAGATAGATTAAGAGTTAGTGGAATAATTTCTGAATCAAATAATGAATCAGTTCCACATGGTTCACACCATTCATTTATTTTAAAAATAAATGATGGAATTACAATCTCAAAGAAAAAGTGGCTACCAATTGAAAAAAATCTTTTAGAATCTAATAACAAACAGATTGGTTTTGTACTTGTTGCAATTGATACAGGAGATTGCGGTATTGCAAGATTACGAGGTACACACTTGGAATTTATGCCAAATATTTATTCAGGTTCAGGTGGAAAAAGATACAAAACTAATTTCAATATTGAAAAATTTTTTGAACATGTCCAACAAGCAGTATTAACTATAATCAAAAAAGAAGACACGATGATAATTTTTGGTCCAGGAGAAACAAAGAAAAGATTCTCAAATTTTATTCAAAAATCTCAAAAATTCAACATTAAAGTAATTGATGGGATTGATTCTGGAGGTGAAGATGGGATTTACATATTTACAAAATCTCAAACCATGAAAGAGATAATGTCTGAAAGTAATCTTGCCAAAGCATCATCGATAATTGATGAAATAATGGTTCTAGCAAACAAACAAAATAAAAAATTCACGATGGGTTTTGATGAAACATATAATGCAAATCAAATGGGAGCTGTAGAATCACTTGTATTTTCAGATAAAGCAATTCAAGATGATGAACAAAAAATGATAGATTTTCTAAATGATGTAGAGAGTAAAGGAGTTAAAATTTACAGTGTTGATTCAACTACAGATATTGGTCTAAGGGTTACAGGTTTGGGCGGAATAGTTTCATTGTTGCGATATGTAATTGAATCTTAATTTGTAGATTCAATTAACCATTTTAGATAAGACTTGTTAATTGATGTAATATCAATCTCTGCAATTTCAGGCACATCATAAGGATGAGTTTCTTTAATTTTTTGTTTTAGTAATTTTTTGTTTTTTAAAGTAGTTTTGAAAATTGCCAAGTATTCAGACGTATTTTCAATTTTTTTATTCCAAGAATAAATTGATGAGACTTTTGAGATATTGACACAGGCTACTGTTTTGTATTGTACAAGTTCTTTTGCGATTTTTGAAATAGATTTTTTATTAGGATATGTTGAGATGATAATCACAGATTTCATAGTAACCGGTGAACTATCACCCAACAAATTGAGTGGCCTCTTCTTGCTTCTTTGATACCTTTGGCATCTCCACAAGCGTTACTTCCCGCAGTTCCTGCGGTAGTTTGTTCAATCCCTTGTTGAGGATATTAATTGATGCATTATAATCACGATCTAGTACCAAATTACAAAAATTGCATCTGTGAATTCTAACAGCTAAACTTTTTGGTACTTTGTTGCCACAACGTGAACAATCTATTGTAGTGTTTCTGGCTGGGACTTCAATTACCATTTTACATTTGTATTCTAGTTTTTGTAAGAATATACCCCAACTTGCATCCATTATGCTTCTAGACAATCTATGGTTTTTTACCATGTTTAGTTTTTGTAGTTTTTCAACAAATACAACATCATTATTTTTTGCATACTGTGTAGACAGTTTGTGCTGAAAGTCTTTTCTTTTATTTGCTATCTTTTCATGAATCTTTTGCATTTTGAGAATTGCTTTGAGTCTGTTGTTTGATCCCTTCTTTCTTCTTGAAATCTTTCTCTGCACTCTTGCAAGTGGTTTTAACATTTTTTGAAAGTTCTTGGGGTTGGGTGTCTGATTGCCGTTACTATCATATGCAAATGACTTTACTCCAACATCAATACCGACTGATCTTGAGAATGATATCTTTGGAATATCAACCAGTGATTCTGAAATATCAACTGTAACGCATACAAACCATCTTTCACTCTTAGATTTTGTAACTATCACTTGCTTTATTTTTGAATTTTGTGGAAAATCACGGTGTTGTCTTATTTCAATCCATCCAATTTTTGAGAGATGTAATAGATCGGTGTTTCCATGTTGTTCCATCTTGAATCCAGTTTGGTTGTATGTAAAAGTTCGATAGTCATGATACTTACAAAATCTCAAATTTCCTGTATGATATCCTTTTTTGTTAAGCTCGATTATGACTTTTTGAGCACTGTCTATTTGTGCAGATATTGCTTGAAGCATTTTGGAGTAATAACCATATAACCATCGTTCCTGCTGTTTTAATTCAACCAAATAGTAGTTACAGTCATTTCGCGATATGAATCCTTTTTGAGCACATTCTACAAATTTATTGTATACCCACCTACATACTGCTAGATTGTTTTGCAGTTTTTTTTCTTGCGAGTCATTTGGATACAGTCTAAATTTGTAGTTTCTAGTTTTCATGAGATTATCTGGTTTTGATATACGATAAACAATGTTAAATTATTTGTCATGGCAAAAATTGTAAGCTTATCTGTATACAATATTGACTATTCTGGAATTAGATTTATAGTGATTCTAGATTAATTTCAAGATCTTATCAAGTTTGGACGTCAAAAAGAATTCCATAATATAATTGATTTATTTTGGCGTTCTACAGTAAAGGAGTTAAGATATCTCCTATATCGTATATGACTATCAACGCTAGAAACCGATAAATGTACGTGACTTAAAAAATTAACAATTAGTTTGGAACTTGGTTTTATTACTCAAAGATTAGAAGAGAATTTACCCATTATCTATGTCTTAATTGGATGGGTAGGAATTTTCATATCAGCCAAAGCTCTAAAATTAGAGCGGTTTGGTTTTGAAATAAAGGCATACAGTCTAGTTTATAAAAATAAAGGAGTCAATGAACTTTTAATAAAAATTCTAGGTAGAACAAGATCAGCAGTATCTGTATTTGCAAATGTTAGTGTCATTGCAGGATTCATAATGATGGGTTTTGCATTTTGGTTTTTGTTAAATAATGTTTCAAATTATTTTGTTGCACAATCAGAATTTAATGAATTAACCGTATTAATTCCAGGCGTTACATTAACTTCAGCCCCAGCAATTGGGGCCTTTTTACTTTCAATCCCAATTGTACTTGTCATGCATGAGGGCGGACATGGAATTGTAGCAGCTCTTGAAAAAATAAAAATCAAAACAGGTGGCTTTGCCATTTTTATTGCAATGTTTGCAGGTTTTGTTGAACCAGACGAAGAAGAGTTTGAAAAAGCAAAAAAGATTTCTAAATTAAGAGTTATTGGAGCAGGTGCAACTTCAAATGTTTTGTTTTCATTTGCATTAGGAGCTATTTTGTTGACAAATCCAATGTTTGCAATGGTTGTTCCAGAACCAATACAAAGTACATTTTACGAAAAAGCTGAAATGGATGGAGTTATGGTACTATCAGTAATTGATGGTGGTGGAGCACAACAAGCAGGTATTCAAGCAAATGATTTGATTACTTCAATTAACGGCATATCAATTCATAATCCAGCAGATTTTCCCACTTTGAATCCAGGTGAAACTGCTACTGTTTCAGTGTTAAGAGAAAGTCAACCATTAGATTTTGAATTACAAGTGATGCCAGCACCAGAGAATGCTGAAAGAGGATTAATTGGAATAATGAGAAACGATTCACAACCAGTACCAATTTACAACGTCATCGATTGGGGGTTAGACACAGCTATAGGAGGTCAATTTTCATATTTCTTGTTATGGTTGTGGATGATTTCATTTTTCATTGGAATAATCAACATGTTGCCATTACCAATTCTAGACGGTGGAAAATTCATTCATATTATTATTGATAAAAGAATTTCAGAAAAAGCAGTCAATATGACAATGGTGGGAATTTACGCATTCACGTTTGTTCTATTTGGTCTCAATATTGCTTTATCATATATGAAATCAGGATGGTTTACAATCTAATTTACCTAAAGAATCATTAATGAAAAATTATAATTAATTTCATGAAATGTGATAGATGTGAAAATCAAGCTGTTTATACTAGAAAATATTCAGGTCAAAAATTATGTTCACAATGTTTTTCAAATTCCATAGTTAGAAAAACCGCAAAAACAATTTCAAAATACAACA
>JAANXA010000020.1 GCA_018263505.1 Candidatus Nitrosopumilus sp. | reverse complement strand
AGCTGGTGCTTCTGTACCTTCAGCTGGTGCTTCTGTACCTTCAGCTGGTGCTTCTGTACCTTCAACTGGTGCTTCTGCACCTTCAACTGGTGCTTCTGCACCTTCAACTGGTGCTTCTGCAGACTCTTTCTTTGATTTTGATTTCTCTAGTAATTCAGGAATTTTGGATTCAGGAGCAAAACGAATTTTGTTTTCTTCTTCAGTTGTCACTGTATATGATGGAATGTCTACTTTTCTTTCACCAATCATTATATGACCGTGAATGACTGCTTGTCTTGCTTGATATGGGCTTTTAAATTCAAATTTCTTTGTAACAATAGTTTGTAATCTACGTGAAAGTAAATCATGTGCATTTAGATTGAGTACGTCATCCAGAGTTGCATCATTGCTTACTAAACCTATTCTTGCAAGTGATTTCATTAAGATGGGTTCTTTTTCTTCTCTAATTTCTTGTCTTAATGCAAGTAATGATCTTGCTTGATGTCTTACACGTGATAATTCTGTATGAGCTTTCCATAACTCTCTTTTAGTTCTTAAACCAAATGTACCTAGAGTCTTTAACTCATCCATCTTTAATTCGTAATTCAAAGGTCTTTTTGGTTTTCTCCATACTTTACGTGGATATTTAGGATCTCCCATTCAAAACACCTATTCTTTTTTCTCCGCTGGTGCTTCTGTAGTTTCTGCTGCTGCCGGTGTTGCTGCTGCCGGTGTTGCTGCTGCCGGTGTTGCTGCTGCCGGTGTTGCTGCTTTCTTAACTGGAGCTGCTAATCCGCCCTTTGCAACACCTACTGCACCTCCTTTTCTACCTGATGTTCTGGTTCTCTGACCTCTAACTTTTAGACCACTTAGATGACGATAACCTCTCCAACTGGCAGTAATTCTTTCTCTTTCAATATCATTTCTTAATGTAAATGGAATATCTGATGTTAACAAGTGTAAATTAGTCCCAGTCTCAATATCTTTTCTTCTATTAAGGAACCAAGATGGAAAATTACTACTTACAGGATCTGTAATTAATTTTTCAATCTCTGTTACATTGGCATCTGTAAGATCTCCTATATTTGAATTAGAATCTATTTTTAGAGTATCTAAAATCGCCACCGCAAAATTGTACCCAATACCTTTGATTTGGGTTAATCCTATGAGCATTTTTCTCTCTCCTGGGATATCGTTACCCACAATTCTTACAATATGTCTATATTCTTGCGCACTCAAGTATTCAAAAATTCAAAGAAACCCCGATAAAAACCATGCTGGGCATTAAAATAACCTCTTTTCTCTTCCTACCTAATCATATTTTATTTTCTCTTTGAATTATCTAAAATCTTCATCATTTGTCCAATCATTTCCTTGAACATTCCATTGATTACATTTACAGCATTTTTTGATCCCTTTTGCGGCATCTATGTCTACACAAAAACAATGTTCACCTTTTCCAGATGGATCTTGACTACAAAGTTTTTGCATGAATGTAGGTATCTTTTTCCCTAATTATGTTGTATTATTTGACTCGCAACAAGTTTTAAATTCTCAGATGAAAATTTTTAAAAAAATGACTGAAGATTTTGATCGTGAGAAAATAATAGACTGTATGTTTGATTCTGTTACTTCTTCATTGTTATCTGAATTAGAAGAAGGAGAAAAACCTTGTTCATTTCTAGCTAATCTAAATTCTATCCCTGAATCTGAAGTTCTAGAAATGTTCTCTTATTTGATTGAATGTAATTTCATTTTTAAAAAATTTGAAAATGAAAAATGTATATTATATGCAAATTCTGAAAAACTTTCTACTTTCATAGAACAAAATGAAAATTTTGATGGCGCAATTAATGCACTTGAAAAAATGGATAGTTATCTTAATTGATCATTTTTTATTTTTGATTTTTAATATTGCAGCACCAATTAATCCTATCATACCAATTATCAAAATCAATACTGAAACATAACTAAGTAATTTTTTTCCTTCATCTGGAATTGGACCAATAGCTCCGAACACTTGTATTTCTTCATCATCTACACTCTGAATAATTAACTTATATTCTCCAGTTTCTAAAATATCAAATGTTTTCTCCGTAGTTTCTTTATCAATGCTTATGGCAATTACTTCATTTCCTGATGGATTGAAAATTTTTGCATACATTATGTCTTTTTCAACATTCATTGATTGAACCGCAAAAATCCCCATTGGTGTTTTTAATGAATCAAATTCTGCAGAAATTATTACCTCTTTATTTTTACTTACTATCCCTTCCCCTTGACTCACTCCTTCAAGAATTACTTGATTTCCAAATGCTAGTAAAATTAAACCCATGACAATTAATCCTCCTGAAATTACAACTACTAGCCCAATTTTCTGCATACCTTGTATCTTATTTTCTTTAGTTTAAACCTAATTTTTTAAGATAATTTGATTTATGTTGATAAAATTAGATCATACTAAAAAAATTAGCTTAGTCTAAATTTATATAATAATCTAATATTGCTTATTTTATCCATTATGCTGAAATCTAGATCAAATTTGATGATTGCAACACTTTTTGTTCTAATCATTGTGTTTGTAGGTTATTTTGTTTTTGTAGATGAAATCACTGCACAATCTGAAGAAAAATCATTTCTTACTCATTCTGGTGGAGTGATTGTTACTAGTGGTGAAGTATTAGATCCATTATACACAAGTGCCACAATGGAATTTGATCCGATGGATTATTTGAGAGATTTTGATTATGGTGAAATCTCTATTTTGTCTGATGGAACTACATTAAGAGAATATACTATAATTGCTGAAGATGATGGTGTAATGGAAGTTGCTCCTGGCATATTTTATAATGTATGGACTTACAATGGTTCTGTTCCTGGTCCTACAATTAGAGCAACTGAGGGAGATATTGTTAGGATAAATTTCATAAATAATGGCTCAAAAGAACACACAATTCATTTTCATGGTATTCATCCAGCTGAAATGGATGGTGTCTTTGAACCCGTTGGAGGAAATGGTGGAAAATTTACTTATGAATTTGAAGCAGGACCTGTTGGCGTTCATCCATACCATTGTCATATTATGCCACTTGAAGAACACATTGTACATGGATTGTATGGTGTATTCATTGTAGATCCAAAAGAAGGTAGAGAACCTGCTGATGAAATGGTGATGGTTCTAAATGGATTAGACATGGACTTTGATGGTGAAAATAATTTCTATGCCGCAAATACAATTCCTTTCTATTACCAACATCATCCAATTCAAATTAACACTGATGAGCTTGTTCGAATTTATGTTGTAAATATGGTTGAATTTGATCCGATTAATAATTTCCATCTACATGGAAATTTGTATGAATATTATCCAACTGGAACTGATATTGTTCCATCCTTTTACACAGACATGATAACTTTATCTCAAACTGAACGAGGTATAATGGAATTCAAATACCAATACCCTGGAAATTATCTTTTTCATGCTCATAAGGTAGAATTTTCAGAAAAAGGTTGGGTGGGAATATTCCAAGTGAGTGATAGTGATGATAATAAAAATGAGGATGTAGAATATGGAAATTAATCAAAAATCTTCCAATGGAAAAATGATTGTAAGTGGAGTTATTCCATTTTTACTGATTGTAGTTTTAGCTGTGTACGTTTTTGGCCCAGGTTCTGATTTATTAGATTTCGGAGTTCCTTTACCTGAAATTTCTATGGAAAAAGTTGATTTTATAGATTCTGAAATTCAAGTAACTGTAAGAAATACTGGCCCTGTTTCTGTTGAGGTTATGATGGCTGACATTAATGATAGAATTCAACCCTCTGCTATAGAACCTGATAGATTTTTAGATCGTTTTGAAACTGCTGTTGTTAGAATTCCTTTTGAATGGAATGAAGCAGAACCATACATTATTGGATTAACAATTGAAGATGGAACAAGATTTGAAAAAGAAGTTGAAGCTGCAGCCCCTGCATTAACACCTAATGCTGAATTGATTGGACTCTTTGCAATAATTGGAACTTATGTTGGAATTATTCCTGTAATGATTGGATTACTTTGGTTACCGTTTATACGAAAAATTAGTCAAAACAAATATCATTTCTTTTTAGCAATAACTGTGGGGTTATTGTTATTTTTAGGAATTGATGCAATTGAAGAAGCAATAGAAGTATCTGATGAAAATTTGGCAGGCAGCTTCAATGGTACTTTACTTACTGTAACCGTAACTGTGTTGTCCTTTCTTGGATTATATTATGCTGGCCAAAAATTAATTGATACTACTCAACCATCACGACTTTCAAGACCTCTTGTAATTGCATTGATGATTGCAATAGGAATTGGTCTGCATAACTTTGGTGAAGGATTAGCAATTGGTGCTGCAATAGGATTAGGTTCTATTGCGTTTAGCAAGTTTTTGATTGCTGGATTTGCATTACATAATACTACTGAAGGAATTGCTATTGCAGGACCCCTATCTAGAGACAAATCATCAAAATATTCTATTATTGGAAAACTGTTTGGATTGGGATTAATTGCAGGTTCTCCTGCTATTTTTGGTGCCTGGATTGGAGGTTTTTCATACTCTCCATTTTCTTCAGTAATATTTTTGGCAATTGGTGCAGGTGCAATATTCCAAGTAATTGTTGTTGTTTTGAGAATTATTCGAGAAGATGACAAAAATCTCTCAACTGCATCAGTAGTCTCTGGAATTTCTATTGGAATGCTTGTAATGTATTTGACAAGTATTTTGATTTAATTTGGTTCTGGATGAATTGTTATTATTGAGTTTTTAATTTCTGCTCTGATTGCATATTCTATTTTTGATGTCAAATCATGAACTTTTTCAATTGAGAGATCTTTGTCAAATGAACAATCAATATCTATTTTTAGAATATTTTCAAAATTTAATGATACAATACGTCCTATTTTTTTAATCTCTGTAAATTTTTCAAGCATTTTTTTAATTTTTTCATCAGTGATTTTATCTTCCAAATTAATTTTTTTTGGAATTTCTACAAATGGTTCTAAATGTATTGTTGCATGTTCAATTTGTGGTATGTCATCTTTAATTTTTTGTTCAATAATTTCGGAAATTTTATGAGCTGATAATAAACTACTTTCACTATCTACCATTACGTGCAAATTTGAATATGTTTTCCCTTTGGTTTTATGAGTACTAACATTATGAACCCCTTTAACCCCTTGTACACTTTTTACAATGTCTGAAATTTTTGCATCAAGTGGAACATCTTTCCAATTTGGTTCAAAATGAATTGTAGTTGCTGCATTATTAATTTTATTTTTTATGTTATGTTCAACATCTTTACTAATTTCGTGTGCTTTCTCAAAACTTGAATCCCCTCTTAAAGAAATTGTAATATCTGCAAAAATTATATCTCCTGATCTTCTCATAAGAATAGGCCCTACATCTATGACGCCTTTTGTCATCATTGTAATTTCTTTTACATCTTTTACTAATCTTGGTGAAATAATATCTGTCAAATCAAGTGAAGTTTTGTAAATTAATTTAACACTAAGTATTACTAATAATCCTCCCAAAATCAATGCTGCAATAAAGTCTCCACTATACATTCCATAAGATGCTAAAACGACTCCAACAATTGCAACTAATGTGGAACCAAGATCCATAAATGCATGATAAAAATCAGCTTTTAGTGTAGTTCCTCCTATTCTTTTGATGGATCTCTTTAGTAAAATAATTCTAAAAATATCAATTCCAATTGTATATAGGCCTGCAATTATTGCAAATAGTCCTGGTAAAATATTGGGAGGTGGACTTTGTAATCTGTGAATTGACTCATAAATAAAAAAACAAGCAATCAAAAAAATCGCTATTCCTCCAATTAATCCTCCTAATGATTCAATTTTTCCATGTCCGTATGTGTGTTCAGCATCTGGTGGTTTCATTGCCATTTTTGCTGCTAAAAGTAAGACCACTGTTACTATACTGTCTAATAATGCATGAATACTATCTGTGACTAATGCTAAACTGTTTGAAATTAAACCAAAAATCAATTCAACTAGAAAAGCAGAAAAAATCGCTAATACTGAAATCTGTAAAACTCTAGTTCTTTGTACAAACATCTTATTTTCTTGATACACTCTTTCCTGTATTTCAGGTTTTTAGAAATTCATGCTAAAAAATTTGTAAATTACTACAATCTTGTATGAACATTTAATCATCTTAATACCCATTTATTTCGTTGAATTAACGTAAAATTTTGTCAAAAAATGCATATTTTGTTAATATATTCAAGTCAATTTTTATTTCGTTGAAAACATAAATACTGATAATCCCTGATTCAAAACGTAAATGAAGTTTGTGGGATCTTTTGCATTTGCTTTATTAGCTATTTCTATTCTATCTTATGGTGTATCTGGTTCTGCTTTTGCAACTACTGATCCAAACCCTGCATTAACCATTTCATCTGATTCTGAAATTTATTCAAATGGTTCAGTTGTTACTGTTTCTGGGACTATTGGAGATTATGATGCTTTATCTTTAACTGCTAGTGATGTCATGGCTATTGTTAAAACTCCTGATGGAACCAATTTTGTTACTATTATACAAGAATCTCCCAGTTCTGATGGCTCTTTTGAATTCAGCTTTGTTGCTGGTGGTCCATTATGGAAAGTAAATGGTGATTATATTATTGATGTAAAATATGGTGCTGATAAAAGTAAAATTACAATAAATTATGTTGGTGGAGAACAAGTAGTTTCTACACCAGAACCAGAACCAGAACCAGAACCAGAACCAGAACCAGAACCAGAACCAGAACCAGAACCAGAACCAGAACCAGAACCAGAACCAGAACCAGAACCAGAACCAGAACCAACATGTGGTGCTGGAACTGAATTAGTTAATGGAATCTGCCAAGTAATCCAAACTGAAGAATCTACTGAGAAAGGTGGTGGTTGTCTTATTGCTACTGCAGCATATGGTACAGAATTAGCTCCACAAGTTCAACTCTTAAGAGAAATTAGAGATAATACTGTCATGAGTACTGGTACAGGTACATCATTCATGACTGGATTTAATCAAGTATACTATTCATTTTCACCATACATTGCAGATCTTGAACGAGAAAATCCTATGATTCAACAAACAGTTAGAACATTAATCACTCCAATGATTTCTAGTCTATCTATAATGACTATGGCAGAATCTGGTAATGAAGCAGAAGTTTTGGGATTGGGACTATCTGTAATTGCATTAAACTTGGGAATGTATATTGCTGCACCTGCTGCAGTTGGTTTTGCAATTCATAAACAAATTAAATCTAGAAAATAATTATTTCCAATTTCATTCTAGTAGGTTATTATATTGAAACTGGTTTCATTATTACATGCATATTGAATATGAAGAATTTGAAACTATTGAAGATTTTTTCATGTATTTGGCTTCAGCAGCTCCTCCTATGAAAAATACAATGCCAATTAATTCTTACAAGGAGTATGTAATGTCTTTTATTCCTCTAAGTCCATCTACTGGAGAAACTTATTTGATGCTTTATGCAAAAGGTGAACTTGAGCCAGGAATCTATGAGTTTGATGTTGCCTCAAAATCTTACAAAAAAGTAGATAGTGTTGAAAGAGCTGATAAGGTTTACTTTATTTCATTAACTCCAAAACGAAATACAATTGCTGACACAGCTCTTAAAAATTTATAATTTTTTAGTTTGAATTTTTGGTGAAGTTACAGATCTACTTCTGGCGTACTTGTCAATTATTTCATCAGGTGTTCTGCCGTTGAAGAGATCCTTACATAACCCTCTGAGATATCTCATAATTGCCCAAGTTCCTGCTTTAAGAATCCCATACATGAAAACTTGCATTGGTTTTCCATATGTTTTATTTCTTAGAATAATTGGGATGATATCATTGATAACTCTCATATTATTTTCCCAACACTTCCAAAATAGTGTAAATTGAGCCTCATTGAGGTTTCCAAAATGCATTGAATTCTTTTCACTAAAATCTTGATAAAGCAATGGTGCAACTAATCCTCTAAAATCCATTTCTCTAAAGTCACTCATCATGTCAATAGTATATTGAATATCATCTGGGGTTTCATCTGGCCATCCTATGATGATTGTGGCTGCTGGGAACCAATGATTTTCGTTTAAAATTTTTGCTCCTTCTCTAACTACACTTCCCCATTCTTCTGATGAAAATGGTCTTGTTTTTACGCCTAAGTGTTTTTTTACCATTGAAGGTGCAACTGTTTCAATTCCTAAATTAGTTGCAAGCCATCTTCCTGTTTCATCTTGTTTATTGACATGTGAAATTTGTTGCATTAGTTTTGGATCTGCTGCAACAGCTGAAAATGTCATATGAGTTGTTCCGATAAAATTAGCTCCTAATCCTTTTAGCCCTTTCCATAAATCTACAATTGCATCTCTATTTGGAACAAAATCCCTATTATCACATCCATAAAGTAACATTTCATCAGAATGTAACCAAACTGAATCAAATCCATAATCTAAATTCGTTTTTGCTTCATACTGTAATCTATCTAATGGTAAATCTTTTTTTGATCTTTTATTAACATCACAAAAATCACATCCACGTCCACAACCTCTCATTGCTTCAATTAATGAATTAATTGTAGGCCCTTCAATAACTGGAATATTCTCTAAATTTCTAACAAAACAATGCATTAGTTCTGGTGCATCATTTTTTTCTAAATCTTGAAACAAATCAACTGCTAATTCATCAGCTTCACCTACTACAACTGTGTCTATTCCATGAATTTTCATTCTATCTGATTTTGCTAACTCCCATGCCCCATTACCTCCAACTACAACTTTGAAATCATACTTCTTTTTGAGTTGAATAATACTTGCACACATTTTTTTGAATTTCATTGCAACATATGATAATTTTTCAGGTGACATTGTAGTTGTCACTGGAGCCATTCCT
>JAANXA010000002.1 GCA_018263505.1 Candidatus Nitrosopumilus sp. | reverse complement strand
GCAATTTAGATTTAATATCTAAAATTATTTTCTTTTCTTAATCCCAACAACTACAGTTATGGGAACTCCAAGATACATTCCCAAGTTTAGTAATATTACACCAATACCTAATGATACCACTTCAGAATCAGATTCAGCATAAGACATTATTGATAAAGTTGAGATCATTGGAGTGATAGCTAGTTTTACTGCTTCTTTGAAAACTGGACTTTCACGCTCCATGTCAGCAATGTATGGTGAGAATGAATAGTACAATTCGTTAAAGCCTGACATGAAAGATTTGCCAGATTCTGTATTCATTAATTGGTTATCACGAATTTCTCTAAGTAATTGAACTTGTGGTGATAGTTCTGAACCATATGTAGCTGTTGCAATTAGGCAACCACCATCGTTGTCTTGTGAATCTTCTTCATTCATTGGAGGTGATGTAACTTGAACATCCCCCACTTTAATATCAAAAGACACTGTTTCTTTTGGTATAGGATTAAACAAAATTCCTTTTATCTCAATTCCTAAAGAATACATTCCTTCTCCTAGATTAAATTGAATTGGAATCTTTACTGAACCTTCAGATGTGTGAATTAATTGTGTTGGACCAAAAACAATCTCACCGTCTTTTGAAACAGTTACTGCATAGTCAACATGGACTTGAATTTTTTGTCTTTGTGGATTGATAAAATCAATTTTTATTTTTGATTGTGTATTTGGTTCAATTGTGTCATGTGTTATTTTTACATCTAGTGTATTATTCTCTGTAGGTAATGTTTGAGATTCTCCATAAGCTGGAATTACTAAAAGTGGAATTAACAATAACACGTAAAGAAACTTCATAATTCCTGTTTTGATATGATAAATAAAAATTCTACTCTGATTATAATTCCTTAGACATAGAAATTCTATGCCAACTTTAAATATGGAATTGCCTTATTTTTGTCATTGAAAAATAAATTTACACTATTAATGATAATTGTTGCGATTTCTGTAGTTCCTTTACTTGTTCCAAATGCATTTGGTCATGGACTTGGTGGTGATCAAGCAGAGCCCATCTCATTTGGTGATATGGAAGTTACTGTTCGTACACAAATATCCCCATCTGATATTACAGTAGGTGATGTTGATTCTGCAAATATGCAAATTCGTTTCTTTGATACTATTACTGATGAGAATTTAGATAAAGTAACTTACAGAATTGAAGTCTGGCAAAGTGGTGAATTATTGGCACGAAATCTGTTTTACGATGATGATGGAAGATTAGATGTAAAATTAAAACCACAACCTGGATGTAATGAAGCCAACCTTCATGAATGTACCACTTATGGTGGTTCTGAACACGTTAGTGCACCTGGTGCTCTTTTTGTTCAGGGTGCAGCATGTACTGATGATAATTTAGATATCTGTGCAAGACCATCAATTACAGGTCCAATTTTTGTGAAAGGTGGATTATACAAGATTACAGTTGATATCGAAGCTGCTACTAGTCCAAGAACTGTTCTTGCAACATTACTAAGTTATGACACTTTTGTCAGTGTTGCACAAGAACAAGACTTTTTCATTCAAACTGCAAATGCTGAGGTTCCAGTAGTTGTAAAAACATACTATGATGATATTGATAATTTCCAATTCGATCAATCTGACAATTCTATTGCATTTGATATGCCATTTGATTGGAGTCCTGATTATGTTGACTTGGTGCAAGTAGTACATGAAGAAATTAGAGTACCAAAAACTTTTGCACCATATGCTGAGGGTAAACAATTCAAAGGATATGTCAATGGTGTGGAAATTGATCAAAGAGCACTACTAAATGATCCATATTCATATGATGACACAAACATTGTACATTTTCTAATTACAAAAAATGACTTGCAAAAAATTAATGAGACTTTAGGTTCTGAAAATTATGATAATAAAAAAATGGATCTAAAACTAGTTCCACAAAGTAAAGTATCAAAAAGTTCAACTGAATTTTATCTAGTTGACACTGTTAATTATGAACAAGTTCCTACAACTGTAAACATTTCATGGGATACAAATTATGGTGCAGGTGATGATGTTCCTTTTGATATTGCATTTTTTGATGAAAATCAAAATTTGATTAATGATATTCGATACTCTATCTCCTTTATTGACAATGAAAGTAATCAGGAGCTGGCAAGATTCTCCGGTGACGATCCTCAAAATCTAGGAATTGTAGCAATTGAAGGAATTGATGTACAAAAAATCCACATTCCATCACAAGGACAATATAGAATTGATGTACTTGTTTATGGAACTGGACTTGATTATAATCCAAAATATTCTGGAATTGGTTCAGGATTAATTGAAATTGGTTCTAGTCTTGTAAAAAATACACCAGTGACTGCACCTGTAGAATCCACTCCTGCTGAAATCCCAGCTTGGATCAAAAATAATGCAGGCTGGTGGGCAGATGGTTCCATTGATGATGCCTCCTTCATCCAAGGAATCCAATTCTTAATCAAAGAGGGTGTAATGGAGATTCCTCCAACTGTCCAAGGTTCAGGGTCAGGTTCTGCTGAAATCCCAGCTTGGATCAAAAATAATGCAGGCTGGTGGGCAGATGGTTCCATTGATGATGCCTCCTTTATCCAAGGAATCCAATTCTTAATCAAAGAAGGAATTATGAGCATTTCTTGATATTGTACATTCAAATTGTTAAAACAATACAAAAAATAATGAGTTCTAAATGGTAGGTCTGTTTAAACATCCCAAACGTCGTCTCAAAAAGTTAGTTAGAGATGGTGAATATGATGTTGCAATTGAATTTGGTAAAAGTTTGGAATCTAAATATTCTGATGATCCAGATTTTATGTTCATTATGGGGAGTATTTTTTATATTTTAGAAGATTCAAAAAGAGCACTACCTTATTTTGAAAAATCATTTTTACTAAATAATTCTGATATTGAAACATTGAATCTAAAAACCAACACTCATCTGGCTTTAGAGCAAAAAGATGATGCTATTGATTGTTGTAAAAGAATCATTCAACTAGATCCAAAAAATTCTGAAGCAAAAAAATTATTAGAAGAACTTGAGAATATTTAATTTTTAAATTTATTATTTTGTTTTGTATGCATTTTCAATTAACCAATCACAAAATGCTGTAACTTTACTATCTAATTCAGTCCAAATATGTAATGAATGTGGTAAAACATCAATTTTCCAATATTTTGTATGTATTCTTACTCCTTCTTTATCATCATTCATGTATGCATCTTGTGTTTCAACATCTCCGAGAATTTCTTTTGCTTTTTGTTTAATAATTTCTCTATCTATTGAGAATTTTTTTAAATCATGATTAATAATTAAACTCAAATCTCTTTTACCGTACATTTCAAATTCTTCTATTTTCCCTACTCCTGGAAAATTCACAATTAATTTGATGTTATATTTTCTCCCAACTTCTTTCCCTATCTCTACAATTTTTGCGTATCCTGCTGTGGGATTCTTTTTTAATAAAAATCTGATTTGTGCCAAATCTTTTTTCAATTGATTTTGTAAATCTATAACTAATTCAGAAAACATCATTATTATTTGAACAATTAATTCCTATTATAATCATTAATTTTTCAAGATTGGTTTTTTTAGAACTTGGTTTAGATCATATCATGACAATGCCTATGGATTATGATGGAATTAGAACTGATGATGCTTCAGAAAGAACTGATAATGTTGATGAATATAGACGAACTTGTATTGATTTCATTGAAGATATCTCTCACAATTATGAAGAATGGGTAGATTACTACAAACTACCTGAAAATGAAGATAAAAAAAGACGTTCTGAAATTCATGCAACAATTTTAAAAACAAATGATTGGATTGCAAAAGTTGCACAGTCTATCAAAGCCATTGATGTTGTAATGAATGATGGAATTCAAAAAATGGCTGAATCTACTGCAGGAAAGCCTTTAGAGATTGGAGTTTTTGTAAATCATAAATCTAGTTACACTGAAACAAGTTCTGGAATTGTAGATGTTAATGTGAAAGGGGCTGGTAGGAATGGACGAAAAATAAAACTTGGTTTTCATTTCAAAAATGATAGATTTAGAATAGAATCTACCTGTGGTGCATACATTGATGAATCTGATTTACCTCTTCAAGAATTTGATATGATGGATATTAATTTGAAACTTCATGTAGAAAATGCAAAACAACGTGATGTTGTTTCATTTACTGTAACCCTTTGTGAAATTGAAAATGGTGTTGAAATTGATAGACGAGGCCATACTACCATTGTTCATTTAGTATAACGATGTACATTCTTTAAAAATTGTTTTTTAATTTAATGTAATTTCTATTGCAATTCTTTTTTCTTTGGCTCTTTTTTCACCAGGATACTTCAACTGAGAAATTTTCTCATTTAGTTTATCATCTGATACTATTTTGGCATTTCCTTCAAAAATTATCCCATTGTATTTTATCTTGATTTTTGGATTTGCCATTGCATTTTGAAACCAATCTCCATCTGGTTTATGTCTTGAAAAATAGATTTTTTCTTTGTATTTTACAGCTCTAAGCATCACTTCGTGTTCTTTACCTGTCTTTCTACCTGTTGTAATTAGAACAGGTCTGAATCTTTCTTCATTAATCTCCATGCGTAATTCCCTTCTGTCAAGTAATTTAACCCCATTGCTGGAAATTTCTAATTCAGGATTTGATAAACAAATTGTGTAATCTGATACCATGTCTGTAAAATTAGAAGGAATGCCAACCAATGTGGTCACTGCTGACACCTTTACTGGAAAACGAGTAATTGATAGAGAAGGTATTGAATATGGTAAAGTAAAACATATTCACATCAATCAAGAAACCCTTGTTGTATCTGGTGTGACAATACATCAGGGATTCAACAAAGATTACTATTTGTCTGATGACTACATAGACAAGTTTTCTGAGGAAAAATTACTCCTTAGTAGACCTCCTGTTAGAACTGGAGTATCTGTAGTTGATATTAATTGTCATAAAATTGGCAAAGTCAAACGTCTACATAGACATCCTGACACAAATGAGTTAGAATCAATTGAGGTGGCTGATGGTTTGATGCATTCAAAAATTTTATCCAAATCTGAAATTTGGGGAATTGGTGAAAAAATCATTCTAAGAATGAATAAAGATGAATTCAAAAAAATTGAATGATTTTTTTATATTTTTTTAAAATAATTTCACTCTGTTTTCTTTGAACATTTTGCACAAACAGGAATTCCTTCTTGAACTGTTATCTCCACATTTGATGAGTGACATTTTTGACATAATCCATTCATGATTTTATTTCAAAAATTCTTCTTTAAATTTTTTTTGAGGATAATAAATCCTTAGTAATTTATAATTGAAAAAATCGATCAAAATATTGCTCTCTATTGAAACAAAATCTTTGAAAAAATCTTTTGGTGATGTTATTGCTGTAAATGATATTTCTTTTTCAGTAAAGAGTGGTGAAATTTTTGGATTTTTGGGACCAAATGGTGCTGGAAAATCTACTACTATGATGATTCTTACAACTTTGCTAAAACCTACCTCTGGACAAGCTCTAATTTCTGAATTTGATGTTACCTGTGATGCAAAAAAGGTTAGAGAGCATATTGGATATGTTCAACAGGAGACAACCGTAGATGAATATTTGACTGGTCGTGAGAATCTTTTACTTCAGGCAAAATTAAACCATATTCCAAAAAATGAAATTGATTTACGAATTGATGAAGTCTTAGAATTAATTGAATTGTCTGATAAACAAAATGATTCTGTTGTAACTTATTCTGGAGGGATGAGAAAAAGACTTGATATTGCAGGTGGATTATTGCATAGACCCAAAGTTTTGTTCTTAGATGAACCTACTGTGGGCTTGGATATCCAAACACGTAGAAAAATCTGGGAATACATAAAAAAAATCCATAAAGAATTTGATATGACTATTTTTCTTTCAACTCATTACATGGAAGAAGCAGATAGTTTATGTGACAGAATTGGAATTATCGATGGTGGGGAAATACAGGTTATTGATTCACCTGAAAATATGAAAAATGCAATGGGTAATGAAGTAATTTCTATTATCATGGATGACACTGAAAATAAGAATTTATTTTTATCTGAACTAAAAAAAATTGAATTTACAAAAAATATTAATGAAGATGGCACAAAAATTACTCTTTTTGTATCAAATGGAACTCAAGTGATTCCAAAAATTTTTCAAATTTCCTCTGAACTTAAAATTAAAATCAATACTATTTCTTTGACTCGTCCTACTCTTGATGATGTCTTTCTTTCGTACACTGGACATGAAATTCGTGATGATGATTCTCTTTTTAATAGAAGACGGGAACACGCAAA
This sequence comes from Candidatus Nitrosopumilus sp., assembly GCA_018263505.1. Taxonomy (GTDB): domain Archaea; phylum Thermoproteota; class Nitrososphaeria; order Nitrososphaerales; family Nitrosopumilaceae; genus Nitrosopumilus. The sequence continues at coordinate 17,769 of JAANXA010000002.1, read as the reverse complement.
AATGAAGAGACTACGATCATGAATTCTTTAATGTATGATACGTATACAATTTTTTGGAGAGAGTTAAAGAGGTACAAAAAATCTCGAAGTGGGGTTTTAATCAGATTAATCCAGCCTGCAATTTGGATTATTGTTGTTGGGAATATTTTTTCAGGAACTCAACCGTTGATTCAATCCGTTGGATTTGATGGGGAATATATTGAATTTATGGCGCCTGGTGTAATCATACTTACTGCAATTTTTACTAGTATTTTTGGCGGTGTCAATACTTTATGGGATAGACGTTATGGCTTTATGAACAAAGCACTAACTTCTCCAATTTCTCGTTCAGCAATAGCTCTGGGAAAAATGTCTGCAATCTCTTTAATTGCCGCATTACAAGCAAGTCTGATTTTGGGAATTGCTTTGGCAATAGGTGTAACTTTTCCTAACCTAATTATGATTGTCCCAATTATGGCCATAGTCATTTTATTCTCATTAGGTTTTTCAGGAATTTCTGTAATTGTTGCAGCAACTGCAAAATCACAAGAAACCTTTTGGGGAATGATTAATTTTTTAGGCATGCCTTTGTTTATGTTAAGTCCTGCATTATTCCCTTTAGAATTACTTCCAAATTGGCTTGCAGTTGTTGCAAAATTAAATCCAGTAACATACACAGTATTGCTTGTAAGAGAATTAATGACTGGAGTATCTGATGGTGGAATTCCAATTTTGTTAAGTCTTGGAATATTATTTGCATTTGTTATTGCAATGATCGGTCTTGCAAGCTATGTGTTTACTCGTGAAGTAAACAAACCATTTTGAAATTATTTGATTTACCGATCAAAGAAAGATCAATTCCTAAAAATGGTTTCTATATAGTCCAATAGATCATATATTGAGAATCTTTATCTTCTTTTTTTCTGTCTGCATATTATGGGTCAATGGTTATCTTGGATTAAATCTAATGAAAAAGAACTCTTAACAATCCTTGATAATTTAGCAAAAAAAGCAGTTGAAACTTCTGAAGCTTTAGTTGTTTTGTTTTCTGATCTCTCAAATTCTGAACAAGTACAAAAAATACATCGACTAGAAACTGAAGCAGATGTATTAACTCGAGATATTTTTTCTGAATTAAACAAAACATTCATCACTCCATTAGATCGTGAAGATATGCAAAGAATTGCATCAAAAATTGATGATGTGATTGATTTTATGGATGGAATTGCTGCTCGAGTCTATAGCTATAAAATCACTTCTCCTCCTCCTTACACTATACAAATTGCTGAGGAACTAGTAAAAGCTACAAAAGAAGTCGAATATATGATTTCAAAATTACAACGCATAAAAAATCCTCAGGATATGATAAATCATTGTAGAAACACTAGTGATATTGAACATGTTGTAGATGATTTGTACAGAGATGCTATCAAAGAATTATTTGAAACCAATGATCCAATTCAAATCATTAAATTGAAAGATATCTATGAAACCATGGAAACTGCATCAGATAGATGTGTAGATGTTGCAGATGTCATTGAAGATATTGTTTTAAAATACACGTGAGATGATTTTTTGATAGAGATAGCAATTGGTGCAATAATTGTTGCATTAATCTTTGATTTTGTAAATGGTTTTAATGATTCTGCAAATTCTGTTGCAACTGTAATTGGAACCCGTGTTTTAAAACCTATTCATGCAGTTGGATTGTCTGCTACAATGAACTTCATTGGTCCGTTTATTTTTGGCGTTGCAGTAGCTACTACAATTGCAAAAGGAATTGTCAGCCCTGATGATATCACAGTGTATATGATTATTGGAGGATTGGCAGGAGCAATTGGTTGGAGCACACTTTGTACTTATTTTGGATTACCTATTTCGAACAGTCATTCTTTAGTTGGAGGAATAATGGGTGCAGGAATTGCAGGATTAGGATTTGAAAAATTAGTTTATGGTGGACTAACTAAAGTTTTTGCAGGAATTGTAATTGCTCCAATTGGTGGAATTATTTTTGGATTACTTCTTACTGGATTAATAATTTCAGTCTTTGCAAGTCGTAGACCTGGGCCTGTTAACAAAACATTTGGTAAATTACAAATAATTTCTTCAGCTTGGTTTGCTTTAACTCATGGAGCAAATGATGGACAAAAAACAATGGGTATAATCGTGTTAATTTTATTTTCAGCAGGAATGATCCCTGAACTTGAAATGCCACTTTGGGTAATTTTTGCTGCTGCCACTGCAATGGGTCTGGGAACTTTCTTTGGAGGTTACAAAGTAATCAAAACACTTGGTGTAAAAATTACAAAACTTCGACCATATCAAGGATTTGCTGCTGAAACTGGTGGTGGATTAATGTTAGCTATTTTTGCAGTTTTTGGAATTCCTGCAAGTACTACTCATGCAATAACAGGCACAATTATGGGTGCAGGGGCTGCAAGACGTAAACGGGCTGTTCGTTGGAAAGTAAGTAGACAGATTGTTTTCTCATGGATTATTACAATTCCTGGTTCTGCTGCAATGGGAATTGGATTTACTTACTTAATTCATTTATTTGTGTGATTTTTTAATAATATCTTGGTTTTTATTTCGCTGAAATTTTTTTGAAATGTTCAAATGGAAATCTTACAATTAATTCAATCAAATTTACTCACTCCAATAATTTTGTTTTTTTTGTTTGGAATTATTGCATCTAGGATAAAATCTGATTTAAAAATCCCTGAATCAATTTCCGAATTCTTACCTATCTATCTTCTTGCAGCCATTGGTCTTCATGGTGGAATAGAAATGAGAAATACAGGATTTGAAAATATGTTACTCCCTATGTTTGCAGCAATTGGTCTTTCATTGTTGTTTACCCTGAATCATTATCAGATTTTAAAACGATTGGGTAAATTCAATATCTTTGATTCTTATGCTCTTGCATCTACTTATGGAGCTGTAGGGGCAGTACATTTTTCTGTTGGTTTATCTTTTTTAAAAAATCAAGGGGTTAGTTCTGAAGGATATATTGCAGCAATACTTGCAGTATTGGAACCACTTGCATTCATTTTAGCAATTTTTATGACAAACATGGCTGTATCAAAACAGATCAAAGCTAAGAAAAAATCTTTTACTGGTGACGATTCTGCAGAAATTGATATTGGATTAAACCAAACAAAAACAAAACTCTCCAAAGTACTACATGAATCCATTACTGGAAAAGCCATTGTAATCCTTCTTGGTAGCATTGTAATTGGTTACATTATTGGTGCAGATGGATTTGAATCCATCAAGATTGTATTTGATGATATGTTTACTGGAGCAATAGTGATTTTCATGATTGAAATGGGCATTATTGCTGGTCAAAGACTTGATGATATTAAAAAAGTAGGCATTTTTCTTACTGCATTTGCAATACTTGTACCTATTTTCAATGGAACAATAGGTGTTTTAGTTGCAACTGCACTTGGATTGAGCATAGGTGGAGCAGTTATGTTTGGATTGCTGATGGCTAGTGCTTCATTTATTGCAGCACCTGCAGTTTTACGTCATGCAATCCCTCAAGCAAAACCAAGCTTATACATAACATCAGCTTTAGGAATTACATTCCCCTTTAACATCATAGTAACTTTACCTCTTTTGTTTACAATCTCTACGTTTGTTCATAATGGTGAAGGGACGATAGACTTATTCCGTTTCATAACTGAGGGATTCTAATGAAACTGTATAATGTTAAATTACTTACAATTACTTGTGAGATTTTAGCACAAGAAAATATTTTTGATATTCTTAAAAAACATGATATCTCTGGGTACACAACTTATGAAGTTGATGGAAATGGTGCACGTGGATTAAGAGGTCATGGACTCAAAAATGAAAAGAATGTCAAAATTGAAGTGATTACAAGAGAAGAAAAATTACAAGATGTTGTAGAAGAAATCTCAAGAACTCTCTTTGCAAATTTTGCTTTGGTACTTTATGTTAGTGATGTTGGAGTACTACGACCTGAGAAATTCTAACAACAATTATTTTCTGAACATAAAACTGGAATTTTTTTACTTGCGCTAGTGACATTTGAAATTAATTTTGATAATTGATTACTTGAAATTGTATACATTGCCTTTTTTCCTTCATCTCTTGACTTTACAATTCCGCACTTTTTGAGAGTTTTTAGATGGTGTGAAATTAGTGGTTGATCTTTATCTAATTTTTCTACAAAATCATTTACACATAACTCTTGATTAATTTGTAACAATTCTAATATTTCATATCTTGTTTCATCACAAATACATTTGAGCAAACTGACTCCGTTCATATCAATTCAAATTTATATAAACTAATATTTATGTTATAATGTGAAAAATACTAAAAATATTCTATTTGTGTGCCTGGAAAATGCTGGTAGAAGTCAAATGGCCGAAGCTTTTTTTCGAAAATATACTAATGAAAAGTTTAATGTTATTAGTGCTGGGACTACTCCTTCATCTCAACTAAATCCAATTGTAATTGAAGTAATGAGTGAAATTGGAATTGATATGAGACAACAATCTCCTAAAAAATTATCGAATAAAATGATTGAAAATTCTTCAAAAACTATCAACATGGGATGCATGAGTAAAGAATCATGTCCTTCATTATTTGTAAATGATGTATTTGATTGGAATATTAGTGATCCTAAAGAAAAATCCATTGATGATGTAAGAGAAATCCGTGATCAGATTTTAAAAAATGTTTTAGAATTAATTGATTCACTTGAGAAATAAACAATGCCTTATTCAAATTTACAAATTTTTATTGTAGAATTAATTGGAACTTTCATTCTTGTTGTGTTTGCAACTGGTTCTATTGTATTTGATGATAAATTTTTTGATGGTCAATTAGGAATTCCATTTGCAGCTGTTGCACCATTTGTTGCATTGTTAATTGGTGTGTATTCTTTTGGAAAAATTTCCTTGGCTCATTTTAACCCTGCAGTGACAATTGGTTACTACATTACAGGACATATAACAAAAATTCAGGTAGTATATTATTTTGTAGCAGAAATAATTGGCGCAATTTTAGGATCATTTTTTGTCATGCAATTTATTGGAAATAATGTAAATCTTGGTGCTAATACACCAAATCATGATTTTTCATTGCCTTTAATTTTCCCAGTTGAAGTATTGGCATCTGCAATGCTGATGGGCGTAATTTTCTATGTTGTGTATACTAAGGGTTTGAGGGGATTTAGTGGTGTTGCAATAGGTGGGATTGTTGGATTGGATATTTTGTTTCTTGCCTTTATTTCTGGTGCATCTATGAATCCTGCAAGGGCACTTGCTCCTGCATTATTATCTGGTGTTTTTACAGATCTCTGGTTGTATTGGACTGCTCCTTTTATTGGAACGACAATCATGGCATTTGTGTTTCGTGGTAAGTTTCACGCACAAAGAACCTCAAATTACGAATAATAATGACCTCGATTACAGTTCAATATTGGTAACTTCAAAGAAATTATTCAATGATGCAAAAAAAGTAATTCCTTCAGGCGTTAATAGCCCTGTTAGGTATTTTGAACCATATCCTTTTTTCACAAAAAAAGCAAATGGTTCTCATATTTGGGATTCTGATAATAAGAAACTAATTGATTTTTGTAATGGTTATGGTGCTTTGCTTTTGGGGCATAAAAGAAAAGAAATTATTTCTTCTGTTGTCAAACAATTATCAAAAGGAACTTTATACTGTACTCCAACTGAATCTGAAACTGAATTATCTAAATTAATTATTGGAAATTTCCCATCTATTGGCAAAGTTCGATTAATGAACACTGGTGGTGAAGCTACAATGACTGCAATTCGACTTGCACGTGGATTTACAAAAAATAAAAAAATCATAAAATTTGAAGGTTGTTACCATGGTGCACATGATTCTGTATTAGTTAAAGCTGGTTCTGGTTCTGCGCATAATGGAATTTCAGTATCTGATGGTGGATTGGATGAAGTTTCAAAAAATACCTTAGTAGTACAGTATAACAATATTGAAGATTTACAAAAAACAATTCAAAAACATAAAGATATTGCAGGTGTAATTGTAGAACCCATTCTTGCTAATATGGGTTTGATTTTACCTGAGAAAAACTTTCTTAGTGATCTTAGAAAAATCACTCAGGAAAATAACATCCCTTTAATTTTTGATGAAGTTGTAACAGGGTTTAGAGTTGCACCTGGTGGAGCTCAAGAACATTTTGGAATAACTCCTGATATTACTACTATGGCAAAAGCTCTTAGTAATGGATTTACTATTTCTGCTGTAGGTGGTAAAACGGAGATTATGGATTTACTATCTCCTGGTGGTAAGGTGTATCAGGCAAGTACTTTTGCTGGAAATCCTATTTCAGTTAGTGCTGCAATAGCCTCAATTAAGACTATTAATAAAATAAAAAACAAACTCTACTCAAAACTAGAACGATATAATTTGTTATTTTCAACTGCGTTGGATGACATGGCAACTGATATGAAAATCCCTCATCAAATCAACTTTACAGCTTCAATGTTGCAGATTTTCTTTACGAATAAACCTGTTACAAATTATGAAACATCAAAAAAAGCAAATGCAAAGAAATTCCAAAAACTTTTCCATTCTTTATTGAAAAAAGGTGTGTTTATTGCTCCTTCTCAGTATGAAGTTGTTTTTCTTTCTGATGCTCATACTGAAAATGATCTAAACAAAACACTTGATGCATACCATTATGCGTTAAAATCGGTGAAAAATTGAAATATGTTGTAGGTGCTAGAGGTAGTCAATTATCTGTAGCTCAGACAAATTTGATAATTTCTGAATTAAAAAGATTTAATCTTGATTCTGATTATGAAATAAAAACAATTACTACAAAAGGCGATACTGACACCAGACCTTTATTCACTATTGATCAAAAAGGAATTTTTGAAAAAGAAATTGATAAAGCTGTTGTTCAAAAAGAAGTAGATTTTGCAGTACATAGTCTAAAAGACGTCCCATCAGAATTAGATGAAAATTTAGTTTTGGCATGTATTCCAAAACGTGAAATTGTTAATGATGTTTTTATTTCATCTGATGGAACTACTTTAGATGAAATTAAATCTGGGGCAATAATTGGAACTAGTTCTTTACGTAGGGCGGTTCAAGTTAGTAGAATTCGTTCTGATGTTATTGTAAAACCGATTCGAGGAAACATTGAAACTAGAATTAAAAAATCTACTGGAGATAATTATGATGGCATAGTACTTGCACAAGCTGGAATTTCACGATTAGGTATTGATGTTAAATTCACAATTTTGCCTATTTCTGACTTTTCTCCTTCTCCGGGACAAGGAGCAATAGCAATTGTTGCACGAAAAGATGACTCTGAAACCATTTCTATGCTGAAAACAATTGAAGATCATAATTCACGTTTAGAAATTGAATCTGAACGAGCATTATCTGATTTCATTGATTCTGGTTGTCGATTTCCCATAGGTGCACATGCAAAATCCGTTGGAGATAAAATTACTCTTGATGTGGTAGCATTTTCTGTAGATGGTAAAAAATCTCTTCATGTAACTAAGACTGGTGACAAAAACAACCCTTACTTGATTGGCAAAAATGCTGGTGAAGAATTACTAAGAAAAGGAATTAATGATCTTGCATTAAATTGGAGAGAAAAAGTGGAGGAATGGAATAAGAAATGAGTGGTAAAGTATACCTTGTTGGTGCTGGGCCTGGTGATAGTAAACTTATCACGCTTAGAGCTGTGGAACTACTCAAAAAAGCTGATGTTGTGCTGTATGATAGACTTGTTAGCAAAAAAATCATTTCAATGATCCCAAAAAATACTGAAAAAATCTATGTTGGTCGTGCTGTGGGTGATGATACAACTCATCAAAATTCTACAAATGATTTGATGGTGCAATGTGCAAAATCAAAAAAACATGTTGTTCGATTAAAAGGTGGTGATCCGATAATTTTTGGTCGTGGTGGTGAAGAAGCAGAATTTCTAAAAGAAAATAAAATAAAATATGAAATTGTTCCTGGGATTACTTCTGGAATTGGTTCAGCAACATATGCTGGAATACCTTTGACTCATAGAAAACATGCTTCATCTGTAGTGTTTGTTACGGGGCATGAAGATCCTGAAAAAAAATCTGAAATTGTAAAATGGAAAAGATTAGCAAAATCTGTTGACACTATAGTAATCATGATGGGTTTGTCAAGAATCGATGTGATTTGTAAACAATTAGCTGCAGGTGGAATGAACAAAAAAACTCCTGTTGCTGTAATTCAAAATGGTACTACCCCAAAACAAAAAATGATTAAAGGCAACATAACAAATATTGCAAAAAAAGTCAAAGAAAACAAAATAATCCCTCCAACGAATATCATTATTGGTAATGTAGTTGATTTATCTGATACTATAGGCTGGAAATAATGCTTGATGGAAAAACTGTTGCAATTACTCGTTCAAAAGATGATGCATCTGAATTCATTACATTATCTGAAAAATACCACATTACTCCAATTCCCTTACCTACAATAGAACTGATTAGTAAAGGTGAAAAAATAGTAGATGAATTTCTAGATTCTGTAAAAACACAAAATCCTGATTACACTGTTTTTCTTAGCTCCAAGGCTGTAAAATTACTATTTGATACTGCAAAAAATATTGGAAAATTTGGAGAATTACAATTAGCTGTTGCAAATACTATTGTAATGTCTGTAGGTCCAAAAACTACTCTATCTTTGAACTCTTATGGCATTAAAGTAAATTATGAAGCTGAAAACCATTCTTCAGTTGGTGTTGGTGAAGAATTTTCACAAATCAATGCAGTTGGCAAGAGAGTGATTATTCCTAGAAGTGGTGCTGCAAATTCTTTTCTTAGGGAATTATTAAATAAAATTGGAATCGATGTTGTTGAAATTCATTTGTATGATGTTTGTTCTTTTAGAGATACTACACAATGGAATGAATTTCGTGAATTATTTTCTCAAAGAAAAATTGATGGCATAATTTTTACCAGCGCATCTTCAGTGCGTGGATTTTTTGATATTATGTTTAAAGATTTTGAGAACTCTGTTTTGATTGATCATTTATCTAAACTATCTCTTGTTTCAATAGGCACTTTCACTTCTAATGAATTAAAAAAATTCAACGTATCGTATGATGTTGCAGATATTCATACAGTTTCTGGTGCATTTGATTTGATGAAAAACAAATTGATTTGATAATTTTTTTATAACTGAAATAATATTTTTGATTTGTTTTATTTCGTAATGAAAAAGTTTTCAAAAATTCTCATTTTAAACAATTTGTAATATCAAACAGTGAGCTTAAGCTATTTAGCTATGCCTATTTTTCCTCATGTATTTATAATATAACGGGGTTATTTTTCTTATGGCTACTGAAAATCTTGATATGGATTATTCCCAATATGATTTCAAAGATTCAACTGAAATGTATGTCCACTTGAGCAAAAAAGGACTCACTAAAGACACTGTTGTTGAAATTAGTAAAATGAAAGATGAACCACAATGGATGCTTGATTTTAGATTACGTTCTTATGATATTTTTATGAAAAAACCTATGCCTCAATGGGGTGGAGATCTTAGTGTAATTGATTTTCAAAATATTTACTATTATGCTAAAGCATCTGATAAAGCAGAAAAAAATTGGGATGATGTCCCAGAAAATGTAAAAAATACATTTGACAAACTTGGCATTCCTGAAGCTGAAAAGAAATTTTTAGCAGGTGTTGGTGCTCAATATGAGTCTGAAGTTGTATACCATAGCCTTAGAGAAGATTTGGCAAAACAAGGTGTTCTATTTTTAGACACTGATGCTGCTCTTAAAGAACATCCAGAATTATTCAAAAAATACTTTGGAAAAATAATCCCTCCTGAGGATAACAAATTTGCTGCATTAAATAGTGCAGTTTGGAGTGGTGGTTCTTTCATCTATGTTCCACCTGGTGTCAAAGTTGACATGCCATTACAAGCATACTTTAGAATTAACGCAGAAAATATTGGTCAATTTGAAAGAACATTAATTATTGTAGATGAAGGTGCAGAAGTTCATTACATTGAAGGTTGTACTGCTCCTGTTTACTCTTCAGAATCTTTACACTCTGCAGTTGTAGAAATAGTCGCTCATAAAGATGCAAAAATGAGATACACTACAATTCAAAATTGGAGTAATGATGTTTACAATTTAGTTACTAAACGAGCTTATGCATATGAAGGTGCAACTGTTGAGTGGATTGATGGAAATATTGGAAGTAAACTTACTATGAAATATCCTGGGGTTTATTTGATGGGTGAACGTGCATATGGTGAAACACTTTCTATTGCTTTTGCAGGAAAAGGTCAACATCAAGACACTGGCGCAAAGATGGTTCATTTGGCACCAAACACTACTTCCAAAGTCACCTCTAAATCCGTCAGTAGATTAGATGGACGTTCAACTTATCGTGGAATGTTAAATGTTGCAAAAGGCTCAACTGGTGTTAAGTCCACTGTACGTTGTGATGCGTTGTTAATGGATGACACCTCAAAGACTGATACTTATCCATATATGGAAATTAATCAAGAAGATGCAACAATTACTCACGAAGCAACTGTTGGAAAAATTGGTGATGACCAAATATTTTATTTAATGAGTAGGGGCTTTTCTGAAGAAGAATCATTATCATTAATTGTAAATGGATTCATGGAACCATTTACAAAAGAATTACCCATGGAATATGCAGTTGAATTAAACAGACTCATTAAACTAGAAATGGATGACTCTGTGGGATAATACACCTTTATTGAATAATCATGTCTCAAGAAATCCTCTCAAAATTAAATACCACTCATATTGATGAGATCTCTTCATCTGGAAACGAACCTGATTGGCTAAAGGAATACCGAAAAAATTCTCTATCTGTCTATGAAAGTCTCCCAATTGAAATGTCTCCTTTGTATAACAAATACACTGATGCCAAAAAAATGGATCCTAAAAAAGTCTCATTATCTACATCTACTGCATCCACAATCCCTAATTTTCTTAAAAAAAGATTAACTGAATTAGAAAATGAGATTTGTATAATCCAAATTGGAACAAATATTTACAAAATTAATATTTCTGATGATCTAAAATCCCAAGGACTTGTAATTTCATCTATATCTGACGCAATTCAGAATAATTCTGAACTTGTAAAAAAAGCATTAGAATCTTCAAACTCAAAAGAAGATAGATTTACCGCATTAAACAATGCTGCTTTTAATTCTGGTGTTTTTATTCATATTCCACGAAATATGATTTTAGAAAAGCCAATTCATTTCTTGACTTGTCTTTCAGAAGATAACATCTCAACTATTTCTAGAAATATCATTTTTGCAGATGAAAATAGTAAAGCTACAATTGTCCAAGAACTATATTCTCCAAAAACTGAATCCCAACAAGCTTATCTTGAATTACTCAATACCAATCTCCAAGCAAATGCTCAGTTAGATGTTACTACATTACAAATGATGGATCAACATGCTGTTACTTTCTCTACACGAAGAACAGATTTGGCACAAGATGCTAAAATTAATTGGTATTCTGGATTATTTGGATCTATGTTATCTAGATACAAAATTGATTATTTTCTAAATGGTACTGGTGCTTCATCTAATGATTCTGAAGTAATTTTTGGAAACAATGAACAATCTTTTGATATTCAAACCAATGTAAATCATGAAAGCCCATTTACTGAAGGAAGAGTAGTTGAAAAATCAATTCTCAGAAATAAATCTAAATCTCTTTTCAAAGGAATGATTAGAATCAAAGAAAATGCTGCAAAATCAAATTCATTTCTATCTGGTCGTTCTATTCTTTTAGATAAAGATGCAAAATCTGATGCAATTCCTGGATTGGAAATTTTTACAAATGATGTAAAAGCAACTCACTCTGCATCTGTTGCACAAATTGATGAAGAACAAATATTTTATCTCAAATCTAGATGTCTTAGTCATGAAGAAGCTGAGCGAACCATTGTTGAAGGATTCTTAGAACCACTTTCTAGAAAAATGTCATTTCAAGTAAGAGCTTGGATTGCATATCTAATTGAATCTAAATGGGATAATCGTGAACTTACAATTAACACTGATGATGAACTCACAAAATTTGTTGAAGTTGAAGAAACTCGTTATAATGAAGATACAGAAATAGAACAACATTACAAGTATAGGTGATTTTTTTGTCTGAATGGATTAAAGCATGTAATTCTAAACAATTGCCAGAAGGAGATCTGTTTGGATTCACTTATGATGAAAAGAAAATATTGATTGCTAATATCAAAGGCAAAATACATGCTACTGATTTGATTTGTACTCATGCTGATGCAGATCTTTCAACTGGATTTCTTAGTGATGAGGGTGTTCGTTGCCCATTACATCTTTCTGTTTTTAATCTAGATAATGGATGCCCCCAAAACCTTCCTGCAGAAACTCCTCTAACTGTTTACAATGTTAAAATAGATGCTGACGAAATTTACGTGGAGGTTTAAAATTGCAAAGCACTGAATCTGTTTTTAAAGATATTAGAAAAGATTTTCCAATTCTTGAAAGAAAAGTTCGAGATAACAAACCTCTTGTTTATTTAGACAATGCATCCACTACTCAAAAACCAAATCAAGTAATTGATTCAATTACTGATTACTATCAAAATCATAATGCAAATATTCATAGAGCAGTTTATGCTCTAGCTGAAGAAGCAACTGAAGCATATGAGGCAACTAGAGATAAAATAGCAAATTTTGTAAATATTCAAAATCGCCAAGAAATTATTTTTGTTAGAGGAACTACTGAAGCAATTAATTTAGTTGCATATGCATGGGGTAGGCCTCACATAAAAGAAGGAGATATTGTGGTTACTACTGAATATGAACACCATTCTAATATTGTTCCGTGGCAATTGGTAACTCAAGAAAAAGGTGCTAAATTGGAATACATTGGCATGGATGATAATGGTGAATTGATTTTAGATGATCTTGATAAAATCCTTGCAACGGGTAAAGTAAAACTAGTTACCTTTAGCTTAATGTCTAATGTACTTGGAACAATAACTGATGCAGAAAAAATAATTGAAAAATGCAAAGCAGCTGGCGTTTTGACATTGATTGATGGTGCACAAGCTGTTCCACACATGAAAGTAAATCTTGAAAAATTGGATTGTGATTTTTTTGCATTTTCTGGTCATAAAATGCTCGGCCCTACAGGTATTGGTGTTTTGTGGGTCAAAAAACAAGTTCTTGAAACTATGAGTCCTTTTCATGGAGGTGGTGACATGATTAGAGAAGTTCACAAATATGAAACAACTTGGAATGACTTACCTTACAAATTTGAAGCAGGTACTCCAAATATCGCTGATGTTGTAGGATTGGGTGCTGCAATTGACTATCTCACAAAAATTGGTATGGATAATATTCGCCAACATGAAATTGAATTAACCAAATATGCTATTGAAAAATTATCTCATGTACGTGGTCTACATATCTATGGAACAAAAGATATTTCAAAACGCGGTGGTGTAATTTCATTTAATTTTGCAGATGTTCATCCACATGATGTTGCACAAATAATTGATGAAGAGGGAATTGCTGTTCGTTCTGGTCATCACTGTGCTCAAGTATTGATGGAAAGACTAAATGTTGCTGCAACATCTAGAGCAAGTTTTTACATTTACAATACTCGAGAAGAAATTGACGTATTAGTTAATTCATTAAATATAGTGGCAAAGGTGTTTAAACTATGAGTAGTAATGCCGATATTTATCATGAGATAATTGTAGATTATTCCAGAAATCCAATAAATTATGGAAAAATTGAAGATCACGATGTAACTTTTCATGATTCTAACCCTCTATGTGGTGATAGTATAGATATTGATTTAAAAATTAATGATGAAAAAGTAACTGATATCAAATTCCATGGAAAAGGCTGTGCAATATGCATGGCTTGTTCTTCTGTGTTAACTGAAATCACTAAAGGCAAAAGTCTTGATGATGTACGAAAGATTGAGAAAAATGATGTTTTGAGTGAATTAGGTCTTGAACATTTACAAGCTGTTCGAATCAAATGTGCTTTATTGTCTTTGAAGGTTTTAAAATCTGCTCTTTATACATATCTGGGAAAACATTTGGAGAACTCTCAAGATATGGATAAATTAAAAGATGAGGCTGCTAATCTCTATTAGTATGAGTAATTTTATTCCTAAAATTCCAATTGAACTCCAAATTAGGAAAATCATCTTTGAGAAATTCAATGATGTAAATTCTAAATTTTCAAATGATGAAATTTTTGAAATAATTAAAGAAAACGGCGATGTTGATCCTTCATGGATTATTGATGATATTGAATCTTTTTTTAATGATTTATGTAATTCTGGTCTTGCAAGAAATATTGCACAAAACTTTACTACTATTTGGCTGAAACTTTTTGAACCTGTAGAAAAATTCCATTGCGCCTCTTGTAATTTGGAAATTTATCTTGGAACTGATGAAGATAGAAAATGTCCTAATCTTTCTTGTAAATCATCTATTTAGATCTGTGTTTTATTGCTGCATCTTCTAATGCTTTAATCATGGGTAGTTTCTCCCCTGTAAGATATAGGACTAATGCTCCGCCCGCAGTACTAATGTGATTGATTTTTTCTGCCAACCCTTGTTGTTTTAATGCTGTTGTTAAATGTCCTCCACTAACAATTGTTGTTGCCATAGAATTTGCAACTGATTTTAACAGGGATTTTGTTCCATAACTAAAATTTTCTTTTTCAAAAAATCCTGCAGGCCCACTGATAAATACAGTTCCTGCACCTGATATCAATTTTGAATAATATTCAATTGTTTTTGGACCAAGATCATAAATCTTGTCTCCTTTCCCCATTTCTCTTACGTCCATCTCTACTCTTTCCCCATCCTTATCAATTGCAATATCTACAGGTGTCGCAAAAACATCTGGATACTCCCCAATCAAAGAATGTGCTTTTGCAACTACTTCTTCTTCTCTTTTGATTCCTAATGGGGATTTTATTCTGGCTTGTGCTCGCATGAAAACATTTCCGATTAATCCTGTTAACAAAACATGATCTGCTCGACCATTTTGAATTAGTAATTTTATTGCCTCTAATCTATCTGGAACTTTGGATCCTCCAAGAACAATTACATGGGGTGCTTTTGCAACTGTCATAATTTCATCTAAATTTCTTACTTCTCTCTCTACAATTCTACCTGCACATGCAGGTAAAACTTGTGGAAATCCTATAATTGATGGATGTGATCTATGGGCACTAGGAAATGAATCTAAAACACAAAGATCAAACAGTTTTGATAATCTTGACACCATGATTGTTTTGGCTGCATTTTCTGATGAAAATTCATAATTTTCTTCTGCACATAATCTGAGATTGTCTAAAAGTAAAATATCTCCATTCTCTAAATTTTTTATTGCGTCTTGTGCTGCTTTTCCAATTGTATCTTCAACATATTTGATTTTTCTATTTGTTAATTTCTCTAACACTTTTGCATGTTTATCCATTCCTGTGTAATCATTATTTCCTACCCTTCCTTGATGTGATGCAACAACAACTTTTGCATCTTTCAGTGACTCTAATGTCTCAATTGTTTCTTCAATTCTTTTACTCCCTAAAATTTCCATTGTTTCTGGATCAATTGGACAATTCATATCTACTCTCAAAAATACTGTCTTACCTTTCAGGTCAAAATCATCTAATGTGAGTACCTTCACAATTTTTGTATTATACACCCGGTTAAATTCTTTAAGCCGATCAGAATTCTCTATGCATATTTTTTTAAATTATTATGAATATTCTCAAACCTTATCTATTAACAAAAATTAAAAGACTAGTACTTGAGGTTTAATTGATTGCAAAACTGGCTTTTTGATATTAGGTCGCGTTCTTTTGTACTGTTGACAATTTTATTTTTAGTTCTAACTGTAATTGTTCATTTTGAAATAACTGAAAGTTTTGATCAGTCTGTTATTTCATTTTTTTCTGAATATGCAGGTAACTCTTCATTGGATCTATTGATGCAATATGTAACTGAAAGTGGAGATGTTTTTAACATGTTGATATTTGGAATTATTGTATTAGTAATTCCAAAAACACGCAGGATAGGAATTACTTTGATGATTTTAATTGTTTTAGCAACTCTTCTTACTGGATATATCAAATGTGGTGTTGATCGAGATAGACCTGATTTTGAATATGATGGTGCACCTTTTCCTGTAACAATCAGTCGTGATACTTTTGCCTTGTTCTGTGAAGGTGGTTATGATGCATCATACCCATCTGGTCATGCAGCAAGAGCTATGATAATTGGAATAATTTTGGGATATGCATTATCTGAACGATTCCCTAGGGGTGCATATTTGATGTTTCTTTATCCTGTAATGATTTCTATAAGCAGAATCTATGTTTTACAGCATTATCCAATGGATGTTATTGGAGGAGCTGTGGTTGGTACTATGCTTGCTGGTGTAATGGCAAAACGGACTAAACTTTACAAATTTTTTGAAAAATCAAAAACCTAATTCTGTCAAAACACTATTACTTATCAATACAATTGCGAAATGCTCAGCGTCGTGATGATATGTCCAATATTTTATATCTCTAACTTTATTTTCTTGTCTGAGTCCATGGGTTACACCTGTTGTAATGGTATAACCTATTCTTTTTGCAAGTTTTGTTTCTTTTGGCATTAAGATTTTAAACCCTTCTTTTTTCGCTTCAAATCCAATTTTTACCATATCTTCAACTGCATCTAATGCATCTTTTTCATCTTTAAGATCATATATTTTAAAAATTGGTAACTCTTTTGGATGGAAATCCACAACAATATTCAAATCTTTTAATTAATATTTTTTTAAAGATGTATTAAGCGATCATTAATGGTTAATTTTCTTTACATGAAAGTCAATTCATGATCATATTAACAACTTAACCGAGTCTATTTACTTGATTGAATTGTTGGCATCCTTAGAAAAAATAGTAGCAGATCTACGTCAAAAGAAATCCGAAGCAATAAAATTACGAAAAAAAACTGAAGAGCAACTCAAGCAAGTTCGATCAACTGAAAGACGTTCAGTTTCAGGACTAAACTCAATTGATAAAAAAATTGAATCAGAACAAGAAGATGTATCTGATGTTTCAGGAATTCTTGTCCAAAAAAATTCCCAATTAGACAGTATTGAAAGATTAGTTCAAGCAGCTGAAGAACGACTTACTAGAGAAAAAGATGAAATTGAACAGACAAAACAAGAGATCGAATTCTCTGAAAATCCTGAAGAAAAACAGTATGCTGAGAGCAGATTACGTTCATTATTGGAACATGTTGAAGAATTAGTCTCTGAGATTAAAAGTAGAAAAAAAACTGCAAAGAAAATCACAACTGATGCTGCTCAATATTCTGATATGAAATCTAAAATTAATACCAAAATTCAAACCCAGTCAAAAACAAAACCTACACTACGTGAAACAATTTCCGATAGTCATAAAACTGCTGAAAAACTAGTCAAAGAACTTGACAAACGAATTAAAGTTGAAGAATCCACAAAAAAACTTTTGGATAGATCTCTTACAAAACTCAAAGAATTACTTGCAAAAAAGAAAACTGCAGCTAAAAAGAAAGTAGCAAAAAGAAAACCAGCAAAGAAAACTGCAGCTAAAAAGAAAGTAGCAAAAAGAAAACCAGCAAAGAAAACTGCAGCTAAAAAGAAAGTAGCAAAAAGAAAACCAGCAAAGAAAACTGCAGCTAAAAAGAAAGTAGCAAAAAGA
>JAANXA010000019.1 GCA_018263505.1 Candidatus Nitrosopumilus sp. | reverse complement strand
AACAAAGAAGGAATATCAAAAAAGGTAATTGAGCAAGTATATCTGTCAGAACCAAAATTTCTAAAATCTAAAATTAAATTCAAAGTAATATCTGATTATAAATCAGAAGACAATTTTGATGTTGCCTTAGCAATAGAGCAAGGCACAAAGGATCATATGATTTTGCCAAAAAACAAAAAGGCATTATCTTGGATTGATGGAGGAAACAGATTCTTCTCTGGAGGTCACAAGGTTTCAGGTATTCCAAAAAGAGAAATAATTGCTACAACAGTTGAGAAAAAATTACCCGTAGCAATTGATAGAATTAATGATGAGGTGTTGCAGTGGCGAAGAAATATCTTGAATTAGTTCTCTAAAATTCTAATTGACTAAAACTGTATTATGGTTGAGCAACCAATTGACATTAATCTTATCCCCCTTGATAGATTAGATAGGGAGGCTCAAAAGGTTCAACGGCTCAAGGAATTAGCAGAGCAAAAAGAACAGTCTGAGAAAATACTATCTCGTGGAAAATCTCCTCTTGAATATAGACTAGACCAAGATAATCCAAACAAGGGAGGAATCTTTGGAGGCTCAGTAGATAAAGGAGTCAAGGGTTCCAAGAAAAGAAGACAAGTCTCTGGTGCAGTGTCTAGAAAAAGAGATAGGACATCAAGCCAAGCAATTCAGAAAGAATCAAACTTTGAGGTAATTCGAGACCAGATGAATAATCAAAGCAATATGCTTCGGCAAATACTAGAGTCTGATTTGGGAACTGGAAAAGCAAATCAGTTTTTAGGTCTGGCAAAAAATCCAGTTGGATTTATGACAAATATGTTTACAAGGACTTTGCCAATTTTGGGCGGAATACTTGCAGCAAAAGACATTGCATTATTCATCATGGATGAACTCACAAGAAGGGGAGGTGTATTTGATTTGTCCTTTAGAGAACGAGTTCAAGATGAATACAATGCACTGAGAAAAAAAGAGCATCAGCAATCAATCAGGTCTGGTTTTTCACAGTTAATCATTGCAGATTCAACTGGTTCAATTTCTGCAAAGACTCCATTTAACACATATGAAATTAAAAGAAATAATGATCTAGAACAGATTAATTATTTTGCAATTAGGAGAGGAAATTGATTCGACTGTACCGATTAACTGATGTAAATGATACATCAGGTATTGATTTTATTGATTTTAATTCATCAAATAATACTAATGGACATTATGCATTTTGTGAGGATTTTAGAGTAAACTCTGTTAGAGGAATATCTGATAATCAGGCAGCAGGTGAGGAAAATTCTGAGCATCAGGACTTGGGAAAAACTGAAACTGTTTACATATTATCTGGATTTGTATCAAAAAGATCAGACTCTACAATTATTCAGAAAATCAAAGACTGGGATGACGAATCATCTGAAAATGACAATTACGTTCACGGAAGATTTGGAATAAGTTTTGATGATTTTACTCCATATGATGTATCCCCTATTGGAGTTGGTAGTAATCAAGTGGGTTTGTTACTACGTGATGTTACTTGGAGTAATTCAACTAAAAATGATGTATCTGTTTTTCAAATAACACTAATTTTGGATAGAGGTGATTAGTTGCCTCTTTGGAGTTATGAGGTAATAAATCTCGACACAAATACTGATATGACAAAACATGTCGTATCACTGGAATTAGAAGATACTGGAAATGAGGAATTTACAAATGCAACAATAACTCTTTCTGCAAAAAATGGCAGATACCTTACAAAAGGTGCAATTATAGATAAGGGTAATAAAGTATTTGTAAAAATTACAGATAAGAACAATGAAACATTTTCAACGGTTCTAGAAATAGTTACAATAAATTCATCTAGAAATTATTCTGGTCTACAAGTGAGATTATTTTGCTCTCACCAATCAAGGCACATAGCAAAAATACACGTACTAAAGCCATACCTTAGAAGCAGTGGTGTTGAAGTAGTTGAGGACATATGTAACAGTTACAATGACAATCGAGGATCTTTACAACCGTTCATAGAAAAACACACACAAAATGACACTTTTGATGAATCAACAAAAACCGGTAACATGATGTCAAAGGCAACATACAACACTTACAATTTTGATGTGTCCGAAGGATTTTCACATGACAGAATTTTACAAGTAATTGACAAACTTGCCAGTCCTGTATCTGCTGGAGGTGAGTTTGAATTTTACAATTATCGTTTTGTATCTGATTATAATGGAAGTGGTAATATTGACAAAATCAATCTGTCTATTTTTCCTAAAGGTCACACTGATGGAGCACCAATTACAATAAGAAAGGGACTGTTAAACGAGATTAAACATGACGTGCTTGAGATGAATTCAGAAATCTCAATTAAATATGGAACCAATGTTATGGCATGGGGTGATAAGAGTTCTGGAACATATCCTACTGATTACTCTAGATACTTGGGAGAAAAGGACAAGCACTTTGCAGTGAAAAATTGGCAAAGTGGAATACAATACAAACCAGATATGAGAGTTGGATTCAACGGTTCAATTTACAAATGTACGACATTACATGATTCAACAAATGCAAATAATCCTCCAAATGGATCATTTTGGAGCATTGAGACATTTTCACCTTCTGTTAGTTATTCCCCTCTGAGTCCTGTGCAATACTGGAAGAATAACTCTGGAGGGCATATTATCAATCCTGTAAAGTCTGCAGTAATATCCCCTGATGTAATTATCCGTGATACCAATCATCCCCGAACATGGGTTGATTATTCCACTGCATCATTGAATAACATTCCAAATGAGTATAAAATGAACGGTTCAATTTATGACGGTTTTCGTGTGTTAGTTATGGGGAATAGTCAAGGGTTCTCAAATGAGGTTGTACAGTGGAGTGGGGATTCATGGGAATCACTTAGAGGATCACAGGAAGGATTGGAAGTTTACGTATTTTCTACTGGACAGAGTTTGACATTTAAAGATGGAATTTGGAAAGACGGTTCGTACTCTCAAATAGTAATCGGTACCACACCTATTGGACATTTTGTTGATAACCTTGCTTTTGACTGTGTTCATGAGTATGATTCAATATCTAACGGTGCTGGACTAATAGATGAGCCAAACAATTCTTCTAGTTCAGTAGACATTGTATTTACTAGCGGTGCTGGAAAAAATGCACGCTTTGCTGGGCTTAACTTTGCTTTTCCATTTCCTCGAAATTCATCGGGTTCTGTTTTGACTGGTGAAAAAGTATCCCTTGCATCTTTTGATATGAAAAACATGCATCAGACACATGATGCAAAAAGGGGATTCAATCAAGGGATATCATCTGAGGATTATGGAGTGATTCAAGGTGTGTCATTTTTTGAGAAACTAAAACAAGAAAATCTTATTCTTCCGATGACTAGGGCTGATTTTAAAATGGCTATATGGTTTTGTGATAAAAGTGACAATGTAGTTGTTGCACAGTACACACATCCACACAATGACGTGGTTGCAAAAATTGATGTACCAATTGGAGCCTTTAAGATTCATCGCTCAATGGTTGGAAACGCATTTTCAATGAATCCAGAAGTAGAGAAAACTGAGATCTTTGATTGGAGAAATGTAGTTAGAGGTGGAATATACACAATGGATTCTTACAACGGTGCTGGTCAATATGTGGGTGGACTAAATCCAGACATAATGGATGCAACTAGATTTGAGTTATCAATTGACGGTTTTCGTTTTGTAAAGCCATTACTTGTAACATCAAATGATGTGGCAAATGAAGAAGATGTAAATTATGAGACAAAGTTTCTGCAAAGACCGTTGACATTTTCATATGCACAATTAAAAAATGATGTACAATCGTTCAAACAAGTTATCAAATTCTCAAAAAAGGAATTTCCGATAAAAACCACTGGAAAATGTGATGTAAAGTGGGGGGACTCATTTTATTATAATGATGATTTGGCAATAAATGAAACAGTAGATGGACATCAAAACACAATCAAACTTGTGGCACGAAAAATAATTTACTCTATATCTAAAACAAGTAGCGGTTCAGGGGGATTTCTTAGAACCATTATTGGAGAGAGGAGAATAACTGTATCATGACTGAAAACTCTGATGATGTATTCTCAAGGATATACAGACAGCAAAACGAAATCTCTGAACTGTACGGTGTATCTAGACTGTACGGATTTGAGCAAAACTCTAGTGTTAGTTCTGGTGTAGGTTCTGGATCTTCTGGATCTTCTAATAGTTCATTGTCAGTAGGGGATATTTTATTTGATGATGATTTGTACATGAATAATCACTCAATTAAAGAGGTAAAGCATATTGATTTTGATGATCCTTCCAGTTCGATTTCAGGGGTTGCATCTATTGGTTGGTATCAACTAAATCACAATATATTTTCTTCAACGGTTGGATTGACGTATCTAGTTGATGTAACTCAAAAGCACTCATTTCAATCAGTATCAGGTTTTTTTACAGAATTTCGTGAAGTCAACTCAAATGATCTAAGAGTCGATATTAAATCAAACACGCTTGACAATGTTGGAAAAACATTCCTTGTGTCCCCTAGTACAGGAAGTACAATTCCTACATCTGGCAGAGCAAATATGCTATGGAATGAAGTTATAGATACATGGATTTTTCATACCAAGGGATACTATTCTTGGGAATCAGATTTTGGGGATATGATGTATCTTGGCTGGAACTTGGGATACTCTGAACTATCAAAGATTAACATAATTGATCTAGAAGGTTTTGCAAGAGACGAATCAATGCCACTTACAATAGATAACGGTGAGATTTGGCAAAAGGGAAATGACGTTAAAGTAAAGACTGGAGGTACAATTTTGAATCTATCTGATTTGGCACCAAACTTTTTCAATGGTGATATGAGTGGTAATACACTTTATGATGTAAATGCAATTATTTTTGATGATCTAAACCGTTCAATATTGCAAGCAACAAACGGACTTGTAGTAAATGCCGGTGCAGGTGATGAGATATTTTTCATGCTAAGTGGTTTTACAAAAATGACTATTCAAAGCAATGAGATTGATTTTTGGGAGGAGATAAACATGAACAACAAAGCAATCAAAGGATTCACTGGTGTTACTGCTGGAATTGGTCAAGCATTTTACTTTGACTCATTTGGTGCAACATGGGAAATCAATTACACAGAAAAATATAATTTCAAAGTAGGCGGATACTCAAAGGTTGAAATTGCATCAGGTGGTATAGACATCAATGATGCACTTGATATGAATCAAAACAAAATTACTGGAATCTCAGAACCAACAAATCCAACTGATGTAGCATCAAAACAATATGTTGATAATTCTAGTTGGAGTGGTTTTGCAACAAGTGATCTTGATATGAATTTTCAAGATATTTCAAAAGTAGGTGACTTGCAGATTTCAGGTACACTTGATTTAGGGATGGATGTTTCATTGACTGCAATTGGAGCAGGAGCCATATTGCCAGATCATCCGGTTGCATTTATCAAAGTAAAAATTAATGGTGGCATTGTAAAGATACCATACTATTTTTAGTTCTAAATAATTGTAAAAAAGACAATGATACAATGCACCTTGATTTACTCATTACAATTATAGTTTCCTTGTCTGGAACTGGTGTGATTTTGTGGAGGGTGTTTTCACATATGGCATGCCGTGATGCATGCCTTAAAGTATTGTCTGCAAGAATTGATGAGGCAAATGAAAATTTGGGAGAAGTGCGTGCATCACTTCAAAGGGAGATTTGTAAATCAGGTCAAACACATGATTCAATGTATCGGCGTGTAAACCACATTGATAAGAATGTGGCACGAATTATTGGTCATTTGGGAATATCTGATAAATAATACCTGTACACATTCCCGTACACTAGTACACCCGTACACCTTGTCGTACAGTAGTACATTTGATACCTAACTATTACTTCCAAAATACCTAAAAAAAATATCTCAGTATATCATGTCACAAAATAGTACACCAAAAAAGACAGTCTTTAGAAAGTATACTGCTGCTGCAATGGCTGCATTTACAATCGGTGCATCATTGTACGGATTTCTATTTGGAGTGTTTGACGGTGCAGTAGAAGGCGGACTGGCTGGAACCATTGTAGGATTTGCAGCAAAATATCTCTGGGAGGAAACTGGGCAATGAGTTATGATGCAAACTTTGTAAAATCAGAATTTGGAAATGCAATACTTGGCGGCAAAGAATTAGTTGTTTGCGTAAAGGATGCAGAGTTTATTTCTGGTGGAATATACAAAGACAATTTGCCAGTACAAGTAGATTTTGAGATGGGCAGTATCATCCAATTCAAACTAGCCAAAAGAAAACGTGGAATATTTGGATGGAGGACTGTACCGTTGAAAAAGGGAAGATACACCCTAAAGATTCGTGCATACGTCTCTGGCAGAGGTCAAGGATGGGATGATGAATTTTACATCCTCTAATTTTTTTATTTTTTTGTGCCTGAAAAAAGATACTTTGAATAAAAACTAACTACTAAGTAACTCCTCATCTTTCATTTTATTCCTTTACTAAAATTGCATTAACTATGCCGTTTTGTCCTGGTTTAGAAATTACTCTGCATTTGCCATCTTGAGTTTCAAGAATTGCACCTTTTGTAATAATTCCTCTTCTTTTGTAATCATTGTTTGTTGCATTTTCTAACACTTTGACAATTTTTACTTTCTTCACTTTTGAGCCTCCTGTTGCGAGATTAACAAAATCAATTGATTTTAAAGCTGTTTTTTTATTATTTCCTCTAATTCTTCTTGTAATTGTTACTTGAGCTCCATTAATTGCCTCATTTGGATATCTGTCAGTTTCATATTTTCTTCTTATTCTTAATGGACTACGTCGCCCTCCAGTAATTTTACTGGTTGCTAAATTTTCTACTGACTTTCTCACAAAAATATGTCTAAATCACTCTAATTTATACAAAACGCAAAAAATTAGCCTTGAATAAAATTGAATTTAATTTTGAACAATTTGTGGCGTGGAATTCTTTTGACTCAAACTTGCAGTTTTTCTTACTTTGGAAAACAATCTTGATTTTAGATCTTCAACATCTCCTTGAATCCCAAAATACTTTTGGAATTTTTGTGTAGTTGTGAAAATTTTTAATCTGCCTACATTTTGATGAGTAATAAAATCAAGCTGTCTTAATTCTTTTAGATGTGCATATACTCCAGACCCTCTAGTTTCAACAAGCTGCTTTGATGAAATTGGTTGTTGATATGCAATATATGATAATGTTTTCAATGTTGCATTTGGAAGAATTGGTTTTGATGCATATTTTTTAACCGTTGAACTGTATTCTGGTTTTAATTGCATTACATATGTCCCATCTGGAAGTGTTGTAATCTCAATTGCCTTAAACGCTGACTTTGTCTTCTTCATAATATTGTTTAATAGTTCAAGTGTTTTTGCCCTGGATTCTGTGCCTGATGCCCTGATCAAATCTTCTACTCTGAGTGGTCTACCTGCAGAATATAGTGCTGATTCTATTCTAGCTGTTGATTCATCTATGTTTTCAATTCTTACCAATTGTCTTTCTCACTATATCCCTTCAATTTTTTAATTTTTCTTTTATCATGCTGATTTTGATATTATCTTCAACTTGTTCCAAATCTACTTTTTGATCTCTAGCTAAAAATAACGATGCAAAGAAACATCTTATAGAATCTACTTGATCAAGATCTGCAATTATATCTTGAAGAAAACCGAATCCTGTTTTTGAGATTTTATTCATGATCAAATCTTCATATTTTCCAATTATACTTTCAAGAGAAATAAAAAATTCCTGAAAGTCTGGAGCTTCAATTGGTTCTATCTCTAATTTTTTACTTCGTCTTGATTGAGGATTTGCAATTGTTCCAATCAAATTTTGAAGTAATCCTAACAGATCATCTAATGATACCGGATATGTTGACTCATGTCTATATGGTATGTCGATTAATTCAATGTCTACATCTGTTCTTTGATGCATTGGTTTTTTTTCCATTGCTGCTTTTTGTAATGCAAAAATACTTTCAACTTTCATTCTATAGATTAATGACGATGATAATGCTGCCATTCCTGCAACTTTAAGATCTTTTTTACCTTTTTTTTCAAGAATTGCCACCAACATGTTGAGAATTTGAATTAAATCAATTTCCCACACGTCTTTTTTGACCACTGATTTTGGATCAAACAAAATATTTACTGGTTCTTGAGAAATACTATTGGGTTTATGAGATTCACTCACGCAAATCCTATCTTTTAATTCAATAATATCTAACGGCTCTATTTTTTTCTCATTTCCAGTCAACTCTTATATTGTTAGTTGAGAAGTTCCAACTATGAAATCTGCTAGAATAACTGGTCCAAATGAACCTCTTGCAGTAATTGATTCTGAAACACCAAAACCTCAAGGAACTCAAGTTTTAGTCAAAGTTCAATCTGTTGGGGTATGTCATAGCGATCTACATTTGTGGGAAGGTGGATATGATATGGGAGATGGTCAATTTATGAAAGTAACAGATAGAGGTGTAAAATATCCAGTTACTCCTGGTCATGAAATTGTAGGAACAGTTGATGCCGTTGGTAATGATGTATCTGACGTGTCTATTGGAGACAAAGTTTTAGTTTTCCCTTGGATTGGATGTGGCGAATGTCCTGCGTGTAAAATACAAAATGAAAATCTTTGTGATGCTCCTCGTTCTATTGGTGTTTTCCAAGATGGTGGTTATTCTGATTATTCTTTGATTCCTGACTCAAAATATTTAGCAAAACTTGATGGTGTTGATCCTGATGCTGCAACTTCATTAGCATGTTCTGGACTCACTGCATACACTGCCATTAAAAAAGCAAATCATAACTCTCCTGAATTCTTAGTAATCATTGGAGCTGGTGGATTGGGATTAATGGGTGTACAAATTGCACATGCAATCTCTACTGCAAAAATTGTATGTGTGGATTTAGATGATGCAAAATTGGAGACTGCAAAAGAAATGGGTGCAGATTTTGTCGTAAACTCAAAGGATTCAGATGCTGTTCAGAAAATTCTTTCAATATGTAATGATAAAGGTGCAGATAGCGTAGTTGATTTTGTTAATGCCCCTCCTACAGTTAAAACTGGTTTAGCTGTTTTACGAAAAAGAGGAAACTTGATTTTAGTAGGACTTTTTGGTGGATCCTTGGAATTATCTTTGGTAACAATTCCATTAAAGTCAATCACAATTCAAGGTGCATATACCGGAAACTATGATGATATGGTTGAACTACTAGATCTTGCAAGAAAAGGAACCATTAATCCAGTCATCTCAAAAAGATACACCTTAGGTGAAGCAAATACTGCTCTTGATGATCTTAAGGAAAGAAAAATTATCGGTAGAGCAGTAATCAACCCTTAACTCTCTTCACACTCTTTCTACTAAACACCATATTCTGTTTATTGCATTTCTTCTAAAATCCACCCATTTTGAAAATAGTGTTTATCTTCTTCTTCTCCAACATTTGTTGCATATCTCCAAATTGTTGTTGCATTTGTATTCATTTCATTTTTAATTTTGAGCAATGATTCTATTTCTGAATTTAGGTTCTCTTCTGCAGTTTTATGTTCTTTACAAAATTTACATTTCTCGTCTAACATTATTGGATTTGATTCCACTAATGGATATGCCCTACATGCCAATGGTCTTTCATTGTAAATATTGCATGGGAATCCCCCATGAGGTGATTTACTATTTCCACTTGTATCTAAAAATGGACATACATTTCCATTTTTTTCAATTCCCATCATTTGATATGCTAAAACCTCAGGCTCTGTCTTTTTATTTTTAGAGGTACCTATTCGTGGAAGTATGTTAATTTTGATTTTAAGTTCATTTCCAATTTTTTCCATTTTTTGTTTTTCTTCTGGAAGAATTAATACTCCAATCTTTCCAAATTTTTTATCTGGATAATATTCTCTTTCTGTACAACATTGAGAACATTCATCTACGCATTTGAATTCCATATTGGATGCTCTTCATATTATTCTAAAATTTTTTATGTGTTGTTTTTTTCTAAAAACCCTACCAGTTATATGCTCTCATTGTCTATTTCAAAAACATGGGTAAGCGCCAAGTAAAAAATGAAAGTGCATTAAAAGAAATTCGTCTTCCTGAAGAAGGTGAACTTTTTGGTCGAGTCTTAAAAATGATGGGTGGTGAAAATGTGATGATAAAATGTGATGACAATGTAACTAGACGAGGTCGAATTAGAGGAAAATTAAAGAGAAGAGTTTGGATTAGGGACAATGATATTGTAATTATTGCCCCTTGGGATTTTAAAGATCAAGACCGTGGAGATATTGTTTGGAGATTTACACTTCCTCAAGTTGAATGGTTAAAAGAAAATAATCATATTGCTAGAGATTTCTAGAAACTTTTTACATAATTTGTTTTTAATACCTTAGTTAATATAGTGAATGTAATTTTGAAATTCACATGGAACAAGGTACCGTAAAATGGTTCAATAGAACTAAGGGCTTTGGTTTTATCGAAAGAGAAGGTGGAGACGATCTATTTGTTCACAAGACAGATGTTGACGGATTTATCAACGAAGGCGATAAAGTCGAATTTGAGATTGGCGAAGGTAAAAAAGGCCCAGCAGCTCAAAAAGTCAAAAAAACAGAATAGACATTAAATTTTTAATTTAAGATTTCTTCTTTGTTTTCTTAAACTAGTCTATCTTTTTATTATTTTTATAATTATTCTTAAAATACGTGTAATTTTGTGGTCCCGCGGGGCGGAGTTGAACCACCGACAACCCGGTTTCTGTATGCCTGATATGCTGTTATTCGGTCAGCCATCTAAAGCCAACAACTACAGCCGGAAGCTCTACCAGGCTGAGCTACCACGGGACAAAAAAAATCCTGTTTTTTGCTATTAAAAAACTATCGAAGTAAATACTTCAAACAAATCTAATTCATAATAAGCATAAATAATCATAATGACCGAATACTATGTTGTCTGAATTAGAATCTGTATATTCTGGTTATGTCTGTGCTCCTTATCTACACTCACACGAATCCATTTCATTAAAAGAATCTTGGATGAAATCAAAAAATATTGAAACTCTTTTTTTTGTCACTGGAACTTTTTCTACTGATAGCAAACCCTATTTCACAGGTGCTACAAATCACTATCTCTTAGGAAAATTCAAAGATCATACCAAAATATCAAAAGATTTTGAAACACACAATCAAGAAAAAACCTCTTTTGTCTTTAATATTAGAGATGATTTATTTCAACGCTTTTTGGATGGTGAAACTAATTTTGTTTCTGTATATTATTTAGAACCTGATGAAGATGATGATATTTTATCTGAATTGGCTTATCTTTTACTTAGACGTGATAAACTTGAAACGGCAGGATTTGGAACATTATCTACATTTTGTTTAACTCCACAAAAATTCACGTTTCCTTATTCTGAAAATATTGTAGTCCTTGAAGTTGTAAGTGATAAGAGTCATCAAAGTGTAAAAAAATATTGTGATCAAACTGTTAGAGATGTAACTAGAAAAGGTATGGCTATGACTAGTTTGATGAGTCTATCTGTTCTTGAACAACTAAAGTAGAAAGTTTTAATATTCGACAAAAAACTGTTTTTCATGAGTAAGCCATCTGATCTTGGTTCTTTGAAAATAGGATCTTACATTCTATTACCCCATTCTGATCAACCTAGTGGTGAACCTTGTCAAATCAAGGAATATGATACATCTAAACCTGGAAAACACGGTGCTGCAAAGGCAAGAATTGTAGCTGAAGGAATCTTTGATGGTCAAAAAAGACCTCATGTGGGACCCGTTAGCATGCAAATACATGTACCTATGATTAACAAAAAAGTTGGTCAAATCATCTCAATCAATGGTGACACAGTTCAGGTAATGGATTCTGAAACTTTTGAAACAATTGATATTAGTTTGATTGATGATGAAGTTAAAGGAAAGTTAGAAAATGGTCAGAATGTCGAGTACTGGGTTGTAATGGACAAAACAAAAATAATGAGAATAAAAAATTAATTCGGATGCTGATGATGAGCGGAAAAGCCGTCTGATTTTTGATGAGGATTATGAGTAATGAAGCGTCCTTCAATAACTTTCAAAAATTTGTTTGATTCTATTTTTGGATAATGAAATTAGCATCTCTTTTTTCAGGAGGGAAAGATAGTGCATATGCAATTTACCTTGCAAAACAACAAGGCCACCAAATAACTTGTTTACTAAGTATTTTTGCTAAATCTGATGAGAGTCACCTACTACATCATCCAAATTTACAGTGGACAAAACTTCAATCACAATCAATGAATATTCCTCATCTGACTCTCGAATCCAATTCTGATAATATAGATGATGAATTAATTTTACTTGAAGATTTGCTAAAATCCGCAAAAGAAAAATTTGGTATTGATGGATTAGTTCATGGTGGAATAAAAAGTAAATTTCAGAAAGAAAAATTTTCGTCTGTATGTGAGAAATTAGGACTTTCTGTGTTGTCTCCTTTATGGGATTCTGAACCAAAAAAATACATGAATGATCTAATTGATGCAAATTTTGATTTTATTATGACTACTGTATCGTCAGACGGTCTTGATGATTCATGGTTAGGAAAACCAATATCTAAATCAGAAATTGATAAGTTAATTCAATTATCTGAAAAATTTGGATTTAATTTAAATTTTGAAGGTGGTGAATCTGAAACTTTTGTTACCAATTGTCCACTTTTTTCATATCCAATCAAAATAATTCAATTTGAAAAAAATTGGGATGGTTATAGAGGAAGGTTTGAAATAGTGGATGCTGAGTTGAATTACAATGCTTGATGGACTTAAAAGTAGTTTAAGTGATGCAATTAAAAAAATTGTAAAATCTTCGGGTATAGATGAAGACTTAATCAAAGAATTATCTAAAGATGTTCAAAGGGCCTTATTGCAATCTGATGTTAATGTACGTTTAGTTCTTGAAATTACAAAACATTTGGAAGAAAGAGCATTAAATGAAACTCCTCCACCTGGACTTTCACGTAAAGATCACATTGTAAAAATTCTATATGATGAATTATCAAAGTTGCTTGGGAATGAATCTGAATTTGATTTTAAACCTGGAAAACAAAATAAAATAATTTTATTGGGGATTCAGGGAAGTGGTAAAACCACTGTTGCATCAAAACTGGCAAAATTTTTGACTCGACAAGGGTATAAAGTTGGTGTAGTTGGTGCTGATACTTATCGTCCCGGTGCTTTAGTTCAACTTAGAACTATGTGTGAAAAATCTAATGTTGAAGTATATGGTGAAGAAAATAATAAAGATTCTCCAAATATTGTCAAAAATGGTTTAAAACATTTTGAAGGTCAACCATTGGATGTTATTCTAATTGATACTGCTGGACGTCATAAAGAAGAACAAGATTTGTTAGATGAAATGGATCGAATTAACAAAGTTGCAGATCCTGATTTAGCATTACTTGTAATTGATGGTACTATTGGTCAACAATGTTTCAATCAGGCTGAAGCATTTCATAAAACAATTCCTGTTGGTGGTGTTATTATAACAAAATTAGATAGTTCTGCAAAAGGAGGTGGAGCTCTTGCTGCATCAGCTGCAACTGGTGCACAAATTATGTACATTGGAACTGGTGAACGAATTGATGATTTAGAAAAATTTTCTCCCACTCGTTTTGTTGGTAGATTACTTGGAATGGGTGATATTCAAGCCGTATTGGATTTAGCAAAACGATTAGAAAATGAAGGTGATGATGTTAGAATGAAAAGAATTTCTAGTGGGAAAATGAATATGGATGATTTCTTTTATCAGTTAGAAGAAGTAACAAAGATGGGATCTTTGCAAGGACTTCTTGATAGTATGCCTGGCCTTTCAGGGATGGTTAAAGGTGATCAAGTAAATCAAATGGAAGGAAGAGTTTCAAAATGGAGATACATTATTCAAAGTATGACAAAAGGTGAAAAAGCAGATCCTGATTTACTAAATTCTTCTCGTATCAAAAGAATTGCTCGTGGCTCTGGTTGGCCCGAAAGTGAGGTTAAAGAATTGTTAAAAAATTATAAAAATTCTAAGAATATGATGAAAGCATCTAAAGGTCGTCAGATGCAAGGTACTCTTAGAAAAATGGGATTAGGATAATCTCATTGATTATATCATAAAATGTCTGATTACTCCCAAATTACTCCTCTTGTAAATCAAATCCTAAAAAAATATGATTTATGTGATCATTGTTTAGGTAGATTTTTTTCAAAACAACTTCATTTATCTTCAAATAAATTATTGGGAAAAAAATTACACCATAATCAAAAAACCTCAAAAAAATGTCATATCTGTAAAAATATTTTTAAAAATCTGAATTATTTTTTAAAAATGATGCATGATGCATCTTTGAATTATTCTTTTTCTTCCTTTAGTGTTGGAACTATAGTAAAACCTTCTATAATTGATAGAGATGATTGTATTCGTTCAAAATATAGACTCAAAGGAATTGATGGAATCAAAACTGACATTACAAAAGAATTGGGAAAATTATTTGCAAAACAAACTCGCAAAATTATAGACAATCTTAATCCTGAAGTAGTATTTACTGTAAATATAAAAGATGAATCTTGTCAATTACGCTCAAAATCTATTACTATCTCGGGAAGATATGTAAAATCACTTAGAGGAATTCCTCAAAAACAAGTATCATGTGAAAATTGTTTGGGAAAAGGATGTCGAATTTGTGATTCTCATGGGATTTCTAAATTTGACAGTGTGGAAGGAATAATTTCAAAATTCCTTTTTGAAAAATTAGGTGGTGGTATTGCAAAATTTACTTGGATTGGAGGTGAAGATAAATCTAGTTTGGTGTTGGGCTCTGGTAGGCCTTTTTTTGTAAAACTTCATAACCCCCGGAAAAGAAATTTGAGAAAAAAATCATTGATTCTGGATTCTCTGAACATTTTTAATCTAAAAATAATTCCTAATCCTCCAAAATCTCCTATCAAATTTATCTCTTATATAAAAATCAAAATTAATAGTGATTCTATTTTGAATTCTGATTCATTAAAAAAATTAAAAGTTCTTACCCAAATTCCTGTAATTGTTTATGACAAATCAGGAAAACGTTCTGAAAAAAAAATCTACTCATGTAAATATCGTAAAATTTCAAACTATTCTTTTTCGTTAATTCTTAAAGTTGATGGTGGTCTTCCAATCAAACGTTTTGTGATTGGTGATGATGTTTCGCCTGGAATTTCCAAAATTTTAAACGCATCGTGTACTTGTAAGGAATTTGATTTCCTTGATATTGAAACTAAATGATAACAATTAACTAGCGTCAAATATTAGAAAATTACATGCCGATGAGAAAAAAAGGTAAACACAAAAGACATGCTGATCAACGAGCTGAAATTCGTAAGCGAAAGAAAGCAAAATCTGGAAAACCAAGATCCTAACTAAATCAACCTTTTTACATTCAAAATTAATAAAAAGGAATATTGGATCCTTTAATTCGTCTTAAATCTGCACATTCCAAAGGTGTAATCCCTGATTCTGTTTTCAACTTGATCATCAAACGTTTTCCTCTAATTATAGAGGGCATTAATAGAATTGAAAAAGCATCTGGAATTCAATACCCTATTGCTTATGTTGAACCTTCTCTTGTACTTTCTGCCCCTAATCCAAATTCTTATGAATATGGGATTCTATTTGCTAGAACTCTACCTGTAATGTTTGATGATAAATTCCAAGTTGTTATTCAAATTTCTGCACCTCTTGTTGCTTATGGGCTTAAAGGTACAATTCATGCAATTTTGGCACATGAATTTCTACATTTTTTAGAATTAGTTCGAAAAATATCTAAAATGGATTTACTATCTGATGAAATTTCTGGAAATTTATTTGAAAATGTTTACAGTGATGAAACCCGATTGTTTGAACCCAAAGCTGTTTTTAATGACAGAACATTACTTGCACATATAACAAAAAGATTCCCTGCTGGCTTCCGTGATTATAAACTTGAAGATAAAGCCATGAAATTTTGGGCAGAAAAAAATCTTCCAAAAACTAATATTTCTTTAGATACTAATACTGTAAAATTATCTGTAGATTCTCTCTCTAAAATCAAAATTGCTCCTTCATTCATTTCGAAGATTGATCAATTACAACAAAAAAGTTTGAAAATTCATAAAAAGAAACTGTATTGATTTAAAATTAACTATATTTTGCACTACCTATTCGTCTGTTATTTTTTTGTGGGTTTGAATGTGCTTTAACCATATGCCTCATTGTTCTTTCAGGATCAGAAAATTTCATATGACATATTTTACATTCTGTATCTGCCACATCTTTAGATTTTCTTTTGAATAAATCCAATAAACCATGATAAAATTGAGTGTTAATAAATTAATGAAATGGAATTAGATTTTTTCAAATCATACAATAACCATTCTCTTTTAGCCTCAATCTGTCTAGTTTTACTCTCATGTTGTGCAATATTTTGGGATGTAATACCGAATCAAACTTTAGATTACTGTACTATCATTATCTGAATTCACGAAAACCATTTGCAAAAGAGATAATGCGAGTCTGTGAGAACCATGCAAGATTAATTTCAGATACAGATGCATCAATTAAGGTAATTGTATTGAGTTGAGAAAGGTAACAATCTCTCTAAAAGACATGGAATATTTTGATTTTCTAGGAATTTCAATAAATGAACATTTGACAGTTGAAGAAAAAATTAAGGAAATGATTAGACATTATATCATAATTGAGCATAACAAAAAGAAATTGAACAAGAATAGAAAATTATATGATTCCTAAACGTTGAATTTTTTAAAATAGAATAAAATCAAATGATTATTTTTAAAATTACTTTCTAGAAATTTAATTAATTAATACAAACTCACTGGTTAAATTCAGTTAATCCACATTTTCCACATGTGTGTCTATCTTTATGCTCTGACATGTATACTCCTTTACCACATCTTGAACATATTTTTTTAATTCTTGTAATTTTATCTCCATCCACTTTGAAATACTTGTAAACATTTGGACTAGAACCTTTTTTGGTTTTTTTCTCAACAGCCATTATTCAGTTTTCTCCTCTTTTACTTCATCCTCTTTTACTTCTTCAGCTGGTGCTTCAGCTTCTTTTGCTGCTGCTTCAGCTTCTGCTAGTTTAGCTTTGGTTTTATCTAATCTAGTGAATATTGTTGGATTGATGTGTTTTTTTGCCAATTCCTCATCCTCATAAACGAAGAATGTTCCTGTAATTGTTGGCTTTCCAACTTGTGTTCTTAATCTAATTGGAATGATGATTTTGCCTTCTAACTTGAATTCTTTGTTTATCATATCAACTGCTTCTAATTTTTTGAGTTTTCCACTCAAACCCGCAAAATTACATGTTAATTCTCTTCTGGATAAGAAGGTATTATCAACGTCTGTAATTGTTTCAATGATAGACATGTATCCAAAATCCTTTAGATATTTCATATAAACCTTGATTGAAATGTATAAGAGATTAAAGAAATCATTACACCATGTGATCATGCAGCGTTATATGCTCCACCTTAAAAATACCATCTACACTCCAAAAAATTCTAGAGATTTGATCTACACAGCTCGAGATCTTGCATCTGGTATTGATGTTTCAATTAGAGTTGTAAGAGTTGCAGGAAAATTTGTAGAATTTGATGTGGGTGTAGAAAAAGAAAATCTTGACAAACTAATTGATCTTCTATCCCCTATTGGCCCTATTGATAATATTCGACATGTGTTTGAAGAGAAGATTGAAAAAGAACAGGGACTTATTGATGGAATTTATTATTTTAATCATGAACGATTTTGGGAATGTCATGAGGCATTTGAAGGAGTATGGAAACAGTGTTTTGGACGAGAAAAAGAAATCATTCAAGGAATAATTTTATTTGCTGTAGCATTTGCTCATGCACAAGAAGATGATCTTAAAATTGGAATCGGAATGCTTAGAAGAGTTTTAGACAAATTAGGCACTTCGCCTTCAATGTATCATTCAATAGACCTTGAGAGATTAAGAAAAAAAGCAATTGAAATGCGACAAACAAAAACTTTGACTATTTTTGAGATTTGATCAGTTCTAGAGATTTAGAAACTACTTCTGCCCCTTGAAGCAAACCTATACTTCCTTTCTTGGCTTGTTCTTCAGTCATTCTAGTAGTCCCATCATTTTTAATAAAATTACCTGAAACTAAAATTGGAACTGGATCATCACTATGTCCTTTATTGATACATGGTGTTGAATGATCAGCTGATATGACTATTGCAACTTTGTCCGAATCAATATTATCCACTAATGTCTTGAAGAATCTTTGATCAATTTCTTCAATATTTTTCATTTTTCCAACTGCATCTCCATCATGTCCGAATTCATCTGGTCCTTTAAGATGTACATATATTGAATTTTGAGTCTCCATTGCTTTTGCAGCAACCTTTGCTTTTTCTTCATAATCTGTTAACCCTCCAGCTTCAAATGCTTTCATTTCTAGTACGTCCGAAATTCCCAACTCTACTGGCATATCTACAATACATGAAAATTTCATATCATATTTTTTATTAATTGGAATTACATCTGGAAATTTATTTCCTGCATCTCTAAGTAAAATACAACTAAGCTCTTTTTTGTTGTCTTCTTTTCGTTTTTTATTTATTTGACTTTTTCTTAAAATTTCAATTGATTGCTCAGAAAACTCGTTTACTATGTTTGCAGTAATTTTAGCATTTTCTATATCTTCTAGAGGTAAACATTTTTCAATTTTCATAACATCGCCTACAGCTTTTGCAACTCCCATCCCTCCAATGTTGCTATAAGCTGGATCTGTGTTTGTAATTTTTGAAGATAATTTTTGCAAATTTGTTCTGATTCTTACTGTTACTCTGTGCCCTATTGTTGGAGATACGACAACTGTTGTATCTGGATTTGAAAATTTGACTTTTTCTTCAATTTCTTTTGCAACTCCTTTTGCATCTTCTATTGCAATGTTTCTTCCTGCTCGTCTGTCTGTGATTATATCTTCACTATTTAATGTGGAGAAATTTCCTCTCAGTGCTAAATCACCATCTTTAAAATCAATTCCTATCCCTATT
Organism: Candidatus Nitrosopumilus sp.; assembly: GCA_018263505.1. GTDB lineage: Archaea > Thermoproteota > Nitrososphaeria > Nitrososphaerales > Nitrosopumilaceae > Nitrosopumilus. The sequence continues at coordinate 19,384 of JAANXA010000019.1, read as the reverse complement.
GCTTCTATTACTCCTCTTCCTACATAGTCTGCATGATTGAATTTGTATCCTAACATATTGAAAACTGCAATATCTGATTCTGGTGCTATTCCTTTGCCTACTGAAATCACTTCTCCTATTGCTCCATTACTAGCAATTTTATCTAAAATTGGTGTATTTGCTGCCTCTAATGGTGTTTTCCCATCTAAATCAGGATGAGGAAGATCCCCTACCCCATCTAATAGAACATAAATCATATGAATATCAGAATTACTCATTTAATCTCTGTTTTACGAGATTTTGCATCTTTGCTTTAAATCTTGCAACATGGTTTGCGATCAAATATGTTTTCTATTTTTTTATTTCTGATTTTTTTATTAACCAAAACACAATTCTATTTCTTGTACTTGATTTTCAGTAAACATTTTAACATCATCTGACATCGATTATTGTTATGGGTGCAATGCGAAAGGATTATGTTTCAGAACGTTTCATGATCGTTTCAAAAAATAATGAGAAAATTTCTGATCCTAAAAAATCTCCTTTTGCTCCTGGAAATGAATCTATGACTAATCCTTCTGTTTTATCATTAGTTGCAAAAGATGGTATGTTGCAACGTCTTCAAGATGATGAAGATAATTATGTAACTGATTGGTCCATCAGAGTCTTTGAAAGTAAAAATCCTATCATGTCTGTAGATGCCGAAAACTCTTACAGTGATCGTCCATTTTACAGTGAACCCTCCTATGGTTTTCATTATGTTGTAGTCGCTACTCCAAATTCTAAAGAAAATTTCTCAACTATTAACACTGAACAATGGTCCAATGTTCTTGTTGTTGTTCAAGATCGTCTAAGATGGCTTTATACTCAAAAAGGTGTAACGTATGTTTCTATTTACGGTGATCAAGGAGAACTTTCTGGAAATAACAGTACATTTCCTCATTTGAACCTCTTAACATTTTCTACTATTCCTCCTGTAATTGAAGAAGAGGCTGAGGCATCTCATAAAATTCTAAATGAAAAAGGTGTTTGTCATATGTGTCAAACTGTAAATGATGAAATTGGCGGTCCTAGACAAATTCTTCAAACTGAAGGCTTTATCGCTTTTTGCCCTTGGGCCCCTTCTTCTCCCTATGAGTTTTGGATTTCTCCTAAAAAACACACAACTAGTTTTTCAAAAATATCTCAAAAGGAAATAAATGATTTATCTTTAATTTTAAGATCTACTTTGGGAGGGTTATCAAAAACTATTAAAAATGTGTCCTTTAATTTTGCATTTCATCTATCCCCTGAAAAGAAAAATAGTAGACAAATTCATTGGCATATTGAAGTTTACCCTATAACAAAAACACATACTGGTTTAGAACGTGGCTTTGGAATTTTCTTGAATGATATTTCTCCTGAACAGGCTGCAGAAAAACTTGGAATATCTTGTAGAAAAGAACTAGCTAATCTAGTTGGTATTGAATAATTTTCTGAATAGTTTATTTACTAATCTAATCTTTTGAATCTTATGGGACTTGAAAAATGGCTTGCGCTTACAAGTCTTGCTTTATTTGTAATGTTTGTAGGTGAAATGATTTCTATTTACAGTTATGTGGTTAATCCTCCTGAAAATGCTATAATTGATGATTCTTGGTTTGACTCAAAAATTTTCCAGTTTATTTCTATAGGTGTTGCACCAGCTGGAATTTTAGCTGCAGTCCCTTACATAATGAGTAAACGATACGGCTCACGTATTATTGGAGGTATGATTATTGCAGGTGGTATTATTTTGTTATCTGGAATGGTTGTTTGTTATTTGATGTTAGGTGAAATTGATGAAAAGTATATTACAAATATTGTGCAATATGTTCCGATATTATTTATGGTGTTATCCTTTGCTGTCATTGGTGTTGGAGCCTATTTGACTAAACTCAAAAAAGTTCGTCCAAAAAAAGAATATTTCTAAATGTGATCAAATCTCAATCCATTTGCATTATGCTTAAACTTTAATTTTTCATAAAATCCCTGTACTTCGTCAGTACAATCTAAAATTGTCTTATAACATCCGTTGGTGTTTGCAATTTCTAATGCATGCTTGATAATTTTCTCGCCAATTTTTTTACCTTGAAATTCTTTACTCACTGCAACATCTTCTATATGTCCTACAATCCCTCCCCCATGAATAAATTTGGGTTCAATTAACAGTGTTGTAGACCCTACAATCTCTCCCTTTACTTCTGCAACAATTATGTGATGATTGGGATTTGTTTTGATTTTCCTTAAAATTTCTAATGCTTTTTTTTCTTCCAAATTACTTGCTTTTTTCAATACATCTAATGTAGTAAGAAACCCTTTTGTCAAATCCTTTTCTTCTATTTCCCTTATGATTAATTCATTCATTTCTAAATTTTACCCAATTTTTTCTCATATTCATCACATGCTTTTTTGTATGATTCTTTATTTCCAATATCTGTAAACCCTTTTTTTGTGATGAAACTATTTACTATTTCTTTTTGTTTCATTGCTTTTTTGATTACATCATCCATTCCATATGGTTTGTTTTTTGGGATTAATTTGAATATTCTAGAATTCATAATATAACAACCCATATTCACATTTGCTTTGATTTCTGGTTTTTCATTCCAATTTTTCACTCTCCCGTTTTTTGAAGTTTCAATTACTCCATATGGCAAATTTGTTTTATACTCATTTAGGCTCATTGTGATAAATGATTTTTTTACTAAATGCTGTTTGATCATATTTCTTAAACTAAAATTAAAAATTGAATCGCCATACATACAAACAAAATCATTTTCAATGAATTGCTCTGCAGTTTTTAATTGACCTGCTGTGGCAAGTGGTTTATTTGAAACAGCATACTCAATTTTAACTCCAAATTTTTCTCCATCCTCAAAATACTCTTCAATTGATTCTCTTAGATAACTTACACATAGAACTATTGATTTTACGCCACTTTTTTTGGTCCAATTTATTAGATGCTCTAAAATTGGTTTTTCTGCAATAGGTAGCATGGGTTTAGGTGTATCATTAGTTAGTGGTCTCAACCTTGTCCCTAGCCCTCCGGCAAGAATTACTGCTTTCACAAACATTATTTCAAATTTGAGTATTTATGTTCAAGGATAAATTTGACTATTGTTTTTTACACAATTTTTAAAATTTTATCTAATACCTTTTTTGGGTTTTCACCAAAAATAATTATCATCGGCTCCTTTCCAAAATCCCCTTTATGAAAAATAACGTCTGGTATATTTTTTGAATTTTTAATAGCTTTTTTTATGCCCCATTTTATGGATGATTTTTTTATTTTATTGAATTGTGATTCTTCCCTTCTGTCATAATAACTTAAAATCATTTTTGACTTTTTGATTTTCGAAATAGTGCTTTCTTGATATTTAATATTGATTGCAGAGCAAACATCTGCTGATTTTTTATTCATAGCTAATACTGCTGTTGCAACATGTTTTGACCCTCCATACTCTAAATCACCTGCAACCACTACTCTTTTCCCAGCTTTGACTATTCTTCCTGATATGCCCAGTATGTCTTTTGTTGATTTTGGTTTTTGCTTAGAATAAACAAAGTTTGTTTGACATTCTGGTATGTTTTTGTAAATATTTTTAATTTCTATGAATTTGTTTATTGCATCTGTTAAATCATTGGTAATTTTATCTTGTTTTTTAACTTCTGTGATTGGAATTCCTTTACCAATTTTTTTAGCATTTTTGATAGATTCGTGTGTAAACTGTTTGGCAAATTTCACTGCTTTTTGAATATTCTTATTTTTGATGTATGAAAAAATTAACGCAGCTGAAAAATTATCTCCACTACCATGATTTGTGTTGTTGATTTTTCCCCCTGAAATCCAATAGTTTGAATTTCTTTCTAAAACTAGATCTGAGATTTCAGTTTTCTTTGTTTTTATCCCTGTGATTATGACATTCTTTGAACCCATTTCTTGAATTTTTATTGCAATTTTCGTATGTGCTGTTTTAGAATTTTCATTTTCATTGGACAATACCCTTGCTTCAAATTCATTTGGTGTAATAATGGTGGCAAGTGGTATAATGAATTTTTGAAAATCTTTAATTGCTCTTTTTTTTAATAGTATTCCATTTGTTGTTGATTTGATTACCGGATCCACAATTATTGGAATTTCCATTTTTTTTAATTGCTTATGTAATGTTTTAATGATCTCTGAGTTGTAAACCATTCCTATTTTGATTCCATCAATTTTAAAATCTGAAATTATATTTTGAATTTGACTTTCTAAAATTTTTTTTGAAACTGGTTCAACTCTACCAAAATTTGTGGTATTTTGACTTGTGATTGCTGTAATTATTGTTAATACATGTACATTTAATGATGAGAATGTTTTGATATCACTTTGTATTCCTGCTCCTGATGATGGATCTGAACCTCCAATTGAAAGAATATTCATATTCTCTGTCTTGTTTAAACACTAATCTGTTTTTCCTTTATTTTTGTATTTTTTTGATATGATTTTATACTTTATTATTTTATTAATTGTATGATTGCAATACCTTTGTCTGATGATTCTTTACCTGGAAAATTAAATTGTAGTACTTGTTTACTTCCAATGCAATACCAAACAAAAAAGGATGGCAAATTTTTATGGCAATGTTTCAAATGTGGCAAACAACTTTTAATTTCATCTGAAAACTCTGCATATGTTGAAGAATATTGGAGTCCTCCAAGATGATTGATTTAACTAGTATTGAAAATTTAAAAACAGAGAATCAAAAATTACGTCATTACATTTCTTTAATTGCTTATGAAATTGATTTTACTAAAAGAGTTAATGAAATAAAATCTAATTTTGAAAAATCTTCTGAATCTGAACGATTAACCGTGCCTATTTTAGATAGAATTTTAAAAATCCAACTAGAAAAAGAATCATTAAAACAAGAATTACATTTAGATTAATTCTGATTTTTAGGATGATGATTGTGTAATACAATTAAATGAACAAAATTCATCTTTCATACTTTGAAATTCTCTACCGCAATGTCTACATTCTCTTATTGTTCTCATAATTCGTTTATGTGATTATTGCATATAAGATGGATCGATCTTCTTAATATGATATGATTATTTTTTGATTTGTTCTGTAATTCTCACGATTGTTTAAATCAGGTAAAGTATGACATTTGTTATGGCAACTCAAATGACTTCTGCACGTCGTGGTATACCTACTGAAGAAATGAAACAAGTTGCAAAAGATGAGGATGTCTCTGTTGATTGGTTACTGTCTAAAATAGCTAGAGGTTCTATTATCGTCCCTAGCAATAATGTGAGAACTCAAAAAATTCATAATATTGGAATTGGGAAAGGATTGAAAACTAAAGTAAATGTGAATATTGGAACATCTACTCTAAATGTAAATTTGGAAGAAGAAATTGAAAAAGCAAAGGTTGCTGTAAAATATCATGCAGATACCATCATGGATCTTAGTGATGGTGGCGATGTAAAAAAAATTCGTCACACACTTTTGGATACTGCTCCAATTACTTTTGGAACTGTTCCAATTTATGAGGCATACAATTATGGTGTTGAGGTTCACAAAAACCCTTTGAATTTAACTGAAGATGATTATCTAAATGCTTTTGAAAATAATGCCAAAGATGGTGTGGATTATACTACTATTCATTGTGGAATTACAAAAGATATTGCAAAAAGAATTTTAAAAGTACAGCGATATGGTGGGGTTGTAAGTAAAGGTGGTACTATTACTGCTGCCTGGATGTTAAAACATGATAAAGAAAATCCATACTTAACCCATTATGACTACTTACTTGAAATTGCTAAAAAATATGATGTAACTTTTAGTCTTGGTGATGCTTTGAGACCTGGTTCTATTTTGGATTCTCATGATGAATTACAGGTTCAAGAAATGATCAATATTTCACAGTTGACCAAACGTGCTCATGAACAAGATGTACAAGTAATGGTTGAAGGTCCTGGACATGTTCCATTAAATGAAGTTGCAGCAAATGTTAGATTGGCAAAATCTCTAATCGGTGATGTTCCTTATTATGTTCTAGGTCCGTTGGTAACTGATATTGCATCTGGTCATGATCATATTGCAAGTGCAATAGGAGCTGCTGTTTCTGCAAGTGAAGGTGTTGATCTTTTATGTTATCTTACCCCTTCTGAACATTTGGCTTTACCTAATACTGAAGAAGTTAAAGCAGGATTACTTGCATATAGAATAGCTGCACATGCAGGTGATCTTGTAAAAATTCGCGATAAAGTCATTAAATGGGATATGGAGATGACTGAAGCAAGACGTACTTTGGATTGGGAAAAACAACTTGCATTATCTATTGATCCTGAAGAATCTGCAAAGATTCATAGTAGAACTGGACAACATCCTGGAAATAATGTTCCATGTACCATGTGTGGTGGTGCTTGTGTTTACATGATGCTTCCACAACAAAAAAAATATGAAAAAGAAAATGAAAATTTACAGCAAATTGAATAAAACTTTATCTAAACTTGGAACTGTATCATAATTTTTTAATTCATTAATTTTAATCCATTTGAATTCTGAATTTTCCCAATTGAGGTTTATCTTTGGTTTTTTTGATTCAAACAAAAATGGAAAAATTAACCATTTATGATTTTCATATTGATGAGAACTAACTTGCATTTCTTTAATTGATTTGATAAGTACAATTTCATCTTCTGTTATGTTTACCTCCTCAAAAATTTCAATTTTTGCCCTCTCTAAAGGCTCTTCATTTCCTTCAATCATCCCGCTAATTCCTCCCCACAATCCTTTCATAGATTTTACTTTATTGCTTCTTTTTAGAATCAATAACTTATCGTCATCTTTGATAAAAGATGTTACAATTTTTGTTGAACGCATTTTTATTATTTTTCAACAGATTTTACCATTTTGGTCAATCTCTTGTATGACTCATTGAGATCTGTGTGTTTTGAGAGTCTCTCTTGACATTCTTTTATGTATTCTACAACTTCTTCAGTTTTTGATTCTTGAACGGATGTAAGTAATCTTCCAACATCTTTCCAAAGATCTTCTGCAACTCTTCTGATTTCTGGATTTGCAATGATAGTTTCAATCAGTTCTGGGGATTCAGTCATAATGCTTTCTGCTAATGTTTTTTGAACTCTAAATGTGGTTCCAGACATTTTTTCGGTCAACATTGTTTTTTCATCTTTTGAGATGATATTTGCAAATACTAAATTCATTAAATGAGTCAATCCTAAAATAACTGCAATTTTTTTATCATGTTCTATTGCATCTATTGTAACAAAGTTTGCTCCATCAAACAACTCTTTTGCAGTTGTTAATTCTTTTTTAGCATCTTTGATTGGAACTGAAATAATGTTTTGACCTTTAATTGTTTTAATTCCTGGACCAAACATTGGATGAATACAAACTGGATTAATCTTTGCAGGCATTTTAGACATTGCAGAAGCTACTTTAGATTTTTCTGAAGAAATCTCAATGAGGTATGTTCCACGTTTCATCTCTTTTGCAATTAGTCTGATAATTTCAGGTGTTCTCTTTGTTGGAGTACACAATATTACATAATCTGCTTTGAGAATTGCACCTACCAATGATTCAGATATTATGATGTTTTTGCCCGAAACAGTATTTTCTGAATCATGACCTGTTACTTCAAAGTCTTTATCTGCAAAATACTTAACAAACCATTGGCCCATTTGGCCGCCTGCTCCTATAATTGTAATTTTCTTTTTCAACTAATCATTCCTCAGTATGTCTTCTAGTATATTCATCCCCTCTATTAAGCTATTTTCATCTTGACATGCTGAAATTCTAATGTACTTTTTGTAATCTCCAAATCCTTCACCTGGTGCAATTGCTAATCCTTTTTCAAGTGTAGAGTTTGCAAATTTGACTCCATCAAACCCTTCTTTGTTGATTTTAGCAAAAATATACATTGCACCATCTGGAATTATGAATTCTAATCCCATTTTAGTTGCTTTTTGTGATAACATATCTAGTCTGTTTTGTATTGTTGCTGTATTTTCTGATGTGTCTGATTCTAATGCTTTCATTGCAACATATTGAATTGGTTCAGATACATTTGTGAGGCATAATGCTTCGAGTTTTGCCATTTTTTCTATGATTTTTGAATCTGCAATTGCGTATCCTACTCTAAATCCTGTCATTGCATGTGATTTTGAGAATGATTGAGTTATGATACTTTTTTTATAATTATAACTTAGAATACTTGTCCAGTTTTCTTTTACATATTGAGAATATATCTCATCACTAAGAATATAGATTTGATTCTCTTTTGCAATTTCAACAATTTCATCTTGTAGTTTTTTGGGAAGAACTTTTCCTGTTGGATTGTTTGGATAATTTAGTACAATCATTTTTGTATTTGAATTAATTATATTTTTAATTTGTTCAATTGTAGGCTCCCACTTTCCTTCTAATGTTGTATTGATTGTCCTAACTTTGATTCCTGCATTTAATGCACAATCTTTGTATGCTGGCCATGCGGGTTCTATTACAACCATTTCGTCTCCTGGATTTAACAATGTTGTAATTGCTGTAAATATTGAAAACCTTGCTCCTGGGCTAACAATGATATTTTCTTGTGAAACATTTGTGTTGAATTTTTTTGATACGTACAATGCTAATTTTTCTCTAAATTCCGGAATCCCCCTTACTTGACCATATTTTAAAAACCCTTTATCGAAAACTTCTTCCAATGAATCTTTTACAATTAATGGTGGAGAAAAATTTGGTTCTCCAACTTCCATATGGATAATTTTTTTCCCTTTTTCTTCAAGTGATTTTGCTTTTAAGAAAATTGATAGATGTGTTTGTTTGTTGTTTGTTTGAATTTTTACTGATTCATTTAGTAAAAAATTCAAAAACTTTGTTGCAATTGATTCATTTAATTCTAATTCTTTAGATAATGATACAACCTTATTTCGTAAATTATTTTCTCGAGTTTCATCAGTAATTCCTTTACCTATATTTTTTTTAACCTCTCCAATCTCTTTTGAAATATCTGTTCTTTCTTTGAGTAGTCTTACCATTTCTATGGTAATCTCATCCATTTTATTTCGTAACTCGTTAATGTCTGACATTTTATTACAAAACTGGTTTAATTATGCCTGAAATTAGTGCATGATCTGCAATTGTTAGTGCTACTAATGCATCTACTACTGGTGGTGCTCTTGGAACAACACATGGATCATGTCTTCCTTTGACTTGTAATGTTGTTTCTTTTTTTGTTTTGATGTCTACGGTACTTTGTTTTTGTGCAATTGATGATGCTGGTTTGAATGCAATCTTCATTGTAATTGGCATTCCATTTGAAATTCCTCCTAAAATCCCGCCAGAATTATTTGTTTTTGTAATTATTTTGCCTCTCTTTATTGTATACAAATCATTATTTTCTGAACCATGTAACTCTGATCCTGCAAATCCTGAACCAAATTCCACGCCTTTAACTGATGGAATAGAAAACATTGCTTTACTCAAATCTGATTCAAGTGAATTAAAAATTGGTTCTCCCAATCCAACTGGAACATTTGTTGTAATTGATTCAATAATTCCTCCTAAGGAATCTCCTTTTTTCTTTGCATGTAAAATACTCTCTCTCATAGTTTTTGCAGTTTTAATTTCAGGACATCTAACTTCATTTTTGTAAATCGAATTAATCATTTTTTCATTGAATTCTTTTTCCATTTTGATTTTACCTATTTGTGTTGTAAATGAATTAGTTTCAATTTTTGTTGCAATTTTCAGTAATTTTCTTGCAATGGCTCCTCCCATTACATGTGTTGCAGTCAATCTCCCTGAAAATCTGCCTCCTCCTCTATGATCATTGAATTGATTATATTTTACCATCGCAGGAAAATCTGAATGACCTGGTCTTAATTTTGTTTTTAAATCATCATAATCTTTTGATTTTTGATCACTATTCCAAATTAACATTGTAATTGGAGAACCTGTTGTATATCCTCTAAAGACTCCTGAAACAATTTCTACAATGTCTCCTTCTTTTCTTTGAGTTGAAATAATATTTTGACCTGGTTTTCTTTGATCTAACATTTTTTGAATATCTTTTTCTTCAAGTTCTAACCCTGCAGGACATCCATCTAAAACCGCCCCAATGGCTCTTCCATGACTTTCTCCAAAACTTGTTAAAACAAGACGCTGACCAATTGAACTTCCCGGCAACATTTAGTTAATGATGATTCATGCTTATAATTCATCATTCTAATTTACTATTTTCTCATCTTGTGCCTATTTTTTTCCTTTATGTTGATTTTTTTAATAATTCTGTGCCTATCCAAATCTATTAAAATTATATTTTCTGAATCAGTTTGACTAAATTTGGATCTTAGCGCCCATTCTACTCATTTCATCAATAAAATTTGGATATGATACATTGACTGAATCCGGATCAGTTACTGTACAATCTCCTACAAACATCCCTGCAATACAAAATGCCATGAATAACCTATGATCATTTTCTGAAATCAATTCTGCTCCTTTTAGATTCTCTGATGATTTTAAAATTAATCCATCTTCTTTTTCTTCTACTTTGATCCCTATTTTCACCAATTCTCTTGAAATAATTGCAATTCTATCTGTTTCTTTTAATCTTGCATGTTCTACATTAATAATTTCAATTGATTCGGATGTTTTTAATGCCAAAATTGCTAACGGTGGTAGGAGATCTGGTGAATTACTCAAATCAAATTTACCTCCACTTAATTTCTCAACTGACTTTATTTTGATTTGTTCATCATCAATATCTATTCCAACTCCTAACTGTTCTAAAATATCTATGAATACTTCATCACCTTGTGGCAAGTCTCCAAGATTCCCTTTTATCACAACATCTTCTCCATTAAGTACTGCAGCTGATAATAATAATGCAAGACTTGAAAAATCAATTGGAACTGTAAATGAAGTATTGTTGTAAATTTGTGGTGTAATGTTGTATTTTTTGTATGGAATTAATGTTTGAACTGTTACTCCAAATTTTCTCATCGTTGCAATTGTTGCATCAAGATATGGCTTTGAAACTAGATTCCCTTCAATATTTAATTGGATTCCATTTTTAGTTAGTGGTGCACAAATTAATAATGCTGAAATAAATTGACTGGAAAAATTTCCTGGAATTGTAACTTCTCCTCCTGTGATTTTTCCTTTAATTTTAATTGGCGGTTTTCCATTTTCTGAACTACACTGTGCCCCCATGCTAGTTAATGCATCTAATAATGGTTGCATGGGTCTTTTTTGAAGACTGGCATCTCCTGTAAGTGTTATTTCATCAGAATACAAACTCGCAATACCTGATGCAATTCTAATTGTGGTTCCAGAATTTTCAGTGTTTATTTGAGGTACTTTTGTGCCTAAATCAATTGGATTTTTGATTATAATTGATGATTCTGTACTCTCGATAATCGCTCCAAATCTTTTACATGTTTCAATTGTTGCCTTTGTATCTTCTGACAATAACACATTGTTAATTATACTATTTCCTTCTGACATAGATGCAAGAAAAATTGCTCTATGAGAATAACTTTTGTTTGGAGGACATGTTATTTGTCCTGAAATTTTTGATTTTTCTACTTTACACTTCATGAACTTCTGCCTTTTTGTTATTTATTTTTGAAACAATAATTTTTCCTTCTAATGTTGTGAATACTTTTTTGATATTTGATTCGTTTTCTTTTTTTACAATTGCTGCAATTGATGGTCCATTTCCTGATACTGATGCGCCAATTGCCCCTTTTTCAATTAAATTGGTAATTATTTTTGGTTCTGAATTTAGAATGGATGATGTTGCTAATCCATTTATGATCATTGAATCCCAATATTTTCCTTTTTTTGCCATCTCCCAAGCATTTTCAAATACTGATGATAATACTTTGAGTTTTTTCAAGTTTCCTCTTTTTCTATTTTTTGGGATAAATATCACTGCAACTAAATTTGTAGGGCCTTTTTCATTACTAACTCGTTTCTTTTTTGCATTATCTGTCACATTGAATCCTCCATAGTAACATGAACATGCATCATCATATGCTCCTGTAATACTTACTTTGGTTTCAATTGATGCATCAACTCCTGCAACTAGAATTTGTTGATCAGTAAATTTTGGTTTGAAAATTTTAGCACAGGCAAGTGCAACAGCTGATGAAATTGCACTAGAACTCTTTAAACCATATCCTGTAGGAATTTCTGAATCTAATGTGATTGTGATTTTATTTTGCTCCAAGTCTTTTTTTGTTACAATTTTTTCGACTGTTTTGTTAATTAAACGTGAACTTAGACTTTTGTTTTCTGATTTTATTGTGATGCCTTTTCCTGGACTAGTCTCCACTGTTGCAATGACTTTTAATTCTATTCCTAAAGTTGCTCCTTTTTGATTTGCAATTGCATTAACAATTGAAACAGCTCCATGAACTGTTGCTATAGCTTTTACCATCAAAATCCTCCTAACAATGCTTTTTTCATGGCATTATAAGGTGCTTTCATATCATGCCATATCTCAAATGCCCTTATTGCTTGTCCTAAAAGCATCTCATATCCATAAATTATGATTGCTTTATGCTCTTTTGCTTTTTTAAGAAAATCTGTATTCATTGGTTTGTATACAATATCGTAAACAATTGTATTTTCTCTAATTCCTTCAAATGTGATTGGACTTGATTCATTTTTTAACCCAATTGATGTTGCATTAATAATAATATCATAATTTTTTGCCGAATTTTTAACCTCATTAATTTGAATGAAATTTGATTCTAATTGTATTTTTGTTGCAAATTCTGATAACTCTTTTGCTTTTTCTAATGTTCTATTTGCAATTGTAATGCTTTTTGCTTTTTCTTTTGCAATGCCTGCAACTATTGCTCTTGCAGCTCCTCCTGCACCTAACAATAGAATTCTACAATTTTCAATTTTAAGATTTTTTTTCTTAAATGGTTCTAAAAAACCATCCATATCTGTATTATATCCTTTGAGAACACCATTGTTATTTGCCACTGTGTTCACTGCTCCAATTAAACTACACGATTCATCTATCTTATCCACATACTTCATCATTTCAATTTTATGTGGAATGGTAATGTTAAAACCACTTATCTGTATCTTTTTTAATCCTTCAATCCCTTCTGCTAATTCATCTTTTGGAATTCTATATCCGATATACGAATGTTCTAAACCTAATTCTCTAAATGCTGCGCTATGAATGTGTGGTGACAATGAATGATCAATTGGATCTCCAATTACTGCAAATGTTTTACCCATCTTATTTTTTTAAATATTTTGGATTGATTTAAACTCTCAAAATGGAACTGTTATTTTTTTAAATTAATTATTTTGTTTACTTCATCTACACTGAATTGACCTGGTGCTATTGCTTTTCCAAGAGAGACATATGTGTAAGGGCTGCCCAAATATAGGCACAAAACCCTAGAAATTCTTCCAAAATCTCCCATTGCAAATGAAATTAGATTGTTTATCCTTTTCTTGTTGTATAACTCTAACATTCTTGTTGAGTCCTCTGTTGATTTTGCTGTACTTACAATTTTTACATTTGATGAAATTTTACTCATTTGATCTAGTTTCTTTTTCAATTCTGTTGTTGTAGGTGTTTTTTTAAAATCATGCCATGATATTAGTAATTTTGTTTTAGTTGATTTCAGATATTTTCTTAATGCTTGATTCTTTTTCATTGTGTTAAATTCTACATCTAACAAAAACGGTGAATATTCAGCAATCAATTTAATTATTGCAATTCGTTCATTTTCATTTCCTGAAAATTTACCTCCTTCTGTTTTTGGTCTTAGTGTACACACCACTTTGTTCATATCTTTTTTGATATTTTCTAATGCTTCTGGTATTTGTTCAATTTTTAAAAAATCGAATCTGACTTCTACATAATCTGATTTTCTTAATGCAATTTTTAATGTCTGTTTAATTTTATTTGGTGTTTTTTCTGCAACTGTTACACAAGTTTTGTATTTCATTTTATTTTTCTAAAATATATTCATCTGACACTTCCATTCCGAAGTGTCTTCCTGTTGCAGGTTTTGAATGAACCATTACTGTATCACCTTTTTTTAGATGTGTTACTGAAACTAATTGTCCATTAGATTTTACAAATCTGATTGTTTCTGCATCTTGTGCAATTATTCCTCCGACTTCATTACCTGCTTTGGCTTTTATCATTAACATTGGTCTTCTTTCAATTTTTGATCTCCCTACTGTGGCTCTCCTTGCTTTCCCTTTAGAATTTAAAATTAGAACTTCTGAACCTGTTTCTACTTCTGATAGATAATTTGTTGTGCCATCAGGAGATAATGTGTAACAATGAACTGCTCCTGCATTTACTCTAAATGGTCTAGGTGATGTAAATGATGATCCAACTGATTCATTATGAACTAAAAACAAAAAGTTTGATCTGCTTCCAATTAACATTCCTTCCCCTTTATGAAGAATAGATGCAGTATCCACACAAACACGTTCACCATCACCTACTTCCTTAATTTCCATAATTTTTGCAGGTTTCATATCGAAACTTCTAGTTCCAAGATACACCATTGCTTCTCTTACCTCATTAATTGATGACGTATTGAAAATTACTCCATCTACACCTACTTCTAAAATTGAAAACATCTTTCTAACTTCTTCAGGTGTTCTGGCAATTGCAAAAATCTTTGTATGTATTTTATGAAGTTTGGCAATAATATTCTCTAATGGGATAATTTTCCAATCTTTGACTTCTACAACTACGAAATCTAGCCCTTTTTTTGCAATGTTTAACACATCATCTATATCAGAATTTGATAACACTTCGAATTTCTTTCCAATTTTTTTGCCTTTTGGTTTTGTACTAGTTTCTTTTTCAAGTATTACAAAATTTGCAGAGTTTGATGGAAAAACTGTTTGTAGTTTTGTTTTTTTCTTGCCTAATTTTTTTGGATCCAAATAAACTGTTTTTATTCCCTCTTCTTCTAATTGCAGAAGAAATTTTTCTAATTGTGCCTTTGATCCTTTAGGCGAAATAATTAATTCTCTATTTTTACTCAATTCTTTTCATTGCTTCCTTTGCTGTACCTTTTCTGAAAATAATTTCAGATAATGCTTCTACCATTTTTTCTGGTGCTTTGTGAGCAAAGATATTTCTACCATATGTGACCCCTTTTGCACCTGCAGTAATGGCATCTTCGGTCATTTGAAGAATATCTAAATCTGTTTTTGCTTTAGGTCCACCTGCAATAACAATTGGAACCGGTGTACTTTTTACAATTTTTGCAAATGAATCTATGTCTCCTGTGTATAGTGTCTTGACAATATCTGCACCACATTCAGCTCCAATCCTTGCAACATGTGCAACAATTTCTGGTTCATGTGGATTTTTGATATTCTCTCCTCTTGGATACATCATTGCTAAAAGTGGCATTCCCCATTTGTGACACTGATCTGCAGTCATTCCAAGTTGTTCTAACATTTCTGGTTCTTCTTTCCCTCCTATGTTGATATGTAATGAAACTCCATCAGCTCCTAATGCTGCTGCTTCTTTTACAGTACCTGTCAACATTTTACGGTTTGGGGATAATGATAGACTTGTACTACTAGAAAAATGAACTAGAATTCCAACTTTTGTTGGTTTTGGTAATGTTTTGATAATTCCTTTGTTGATTATGACACTTGTAAGGCCATGTCCTTCACATTTGTAAATTGTATCTGCTGGATTTTCAAGTCCTTCTATTGGTCCATTAGAAATCCCATGATCCATTGGAATACAGAGCATTTTTCCTTTTCTAAGAATTCTGTTTAATCTAATTTGATTTCCTGAAACCATGTTTTGATTTCTTTTTGTACCCTACTTAAAAATAACGTGAATCATTAAACTGTAATTATCTGTAAATCGGGCACAAATTCATAATTTCATCTATTTTATTTTTCATATCTTTTCAGTCAAGGATTAAATAGAAATCTCAAAGAATTAAAAACAATTGAGTCAGACAACCGAACAACTACAAAAAAGTGACATTAAAGATATTTTAGAACATTCTCTAAATGGACAAAGACCCGGACCTGAAGATTGTATGCGTCTTTTAGAATCTGATGATGTCCATTTGATGGGACTTGTTTCTGGTTATCTAACTCGAAAACAATTTGGAAAAAAAGCATCTTTTGTAAATAATATAATTTTGAATTATACTAATGTCTGTATTACTGATTGTAAATTTTGTGCATTTTATAGATCTCCTGGTTCTGAAGAAGCTTATACTTTATCTCTTGATCAAATTGAATCTAGAATAAAAACATCTTCTCAAATGTTCAATATTCGACAAGTTTTGATTCAAGGTGGACATAACCCAAATTTGAAAATCGAATATTACGAAGATGCGTTTAAAATGATTCGTCAAAAGTTCCCTGAAATTGGAGTTCATGGATTATCTACTTCTGAAATTGATATGATTGCAAGAGTTGAAAAATCATCTACTAAAGAAATTCTATCTAGATTAAAAGATGCTGGTTTGCAATCTATGCCAGGAGCTGGAGCTGAGATTTTAGTGGATTCTGTTAAAGATGTAATTTCTCCAAAGAAAATTTCTAGTGATGATTGGATTAGAATCATGGATGAGGCTCATTCAATTGGACTTCCTTCTTCTGCTACTATGATGTATGGTCATGTGGAAAATAATCGTGACGTTGTTGATCATTTTTACAAATTAGTAAAACTTCAAGAAAAAACTAATGGATTTATGGCATTTATTCCTTGGAATTTTGAACCAAATAATACTTTGATGCAAGAAGAAGGGATTGTTGATATTGGAACTGGTGGAATTCAACTCTTGAAAATGATTGCAATATCTCGACTTGTATTTGATGGACTTATTTCACATATTCAGTCCTCATGGTTGACAAATGGTATTGGTATGGCTCAACTTGCTTTACAATATGGAGCTGATGATTTTGGTGGTACTTTGATTGGTGAAGAAGTTGTATCTTGTACTGGTGCCCGTTCAACTGAGTTGACTGATCAAAAAATCATTAATGCTATTAGTCAAATTGGATATTCTGTTGAAGAAAGAGATAATTTCTATAATCCTGTCATTTAATTATAATCCATATTGTGACCATTTTGAATCTACTAGGTCTTTTGTTTTCTCATCCACTTTGACTTGTTGTTGTATTTCTCTTTCATATCCTTCTTCCTTTGTTTTTTGAGTTGCATCGATTCCCATCTTTGAACCTAAATTTACTAATGGTGATGCTGGATCTAAAGTATCTGTAGGGGCATTGTTGATTATTGTTGTATCTCGTGCTGCATCTGCTCTGGTAGTTATTGCCCAAATCACATCATTGATGTCATGAACATTGATATCTTCATCCACCACTACAAACATCTTTGTAAGTGATAGTTGCCCCATTCCCCATAATCCCATCATGACTTTTTTTGCTTGACCTGGATATCTTTTCTTGATTGAAATTATTGCAAATCCTTGAAACCATCCTGCAGCTGGCATACTAAAATCAACCACTTCTGGATGGAACATTTGGATTAATGGCAAAAATGACCGTTCGATAACTTTCCCAATATATGCATCTTCAAGAATTGGTTTTCCTACAACTGTAGTGACATAAACTGGATTCTTTCTTCGCATGATTCCAGTTAGTGTAAAAGTTGGATATGGTTCAACTGGTGTATAATATCCTGTATGATCTCCGAATGGTCCTTCATCTCTCATATCTGAAGGATCTACATATCCTTCTAAAACAATTTCAGCATTTGCAGGAACTTCTAAATCAATTGTTTTACATTTCACCATTTTGATTCCTTCTTTTCTAGTAATTCCTGAAAATAGATACTTGTCTAATCCTTCTGGTACTGGGGCAATTGATGAAAAAATAGTTGAAGGCTCTCCTCCAATAATGATTGCTGTGGGAATTTTTTCACCTTTTTCTTTTGAAATTTCACCATGATGTGCACCACGTTTATGTTTTTGCCAATGCATCAATGCATGAGTTTTATCAATTATTTGAATTCTGAAAACACCTAGATTCCTAACTCCTGTTTCTGGATGTTTTGTAGCTACTAATCCAAGTGTGATGAATCTACCTGCATCATCTGGCCATGATTTAAGAATTGGTAAATCATCAAAAGATGCATTACTTGATGTAATCTCTGTTACTGGTCCTTTAACTTCTCTCTTTGGAAATGATGCTGTCATCTTTGATAATTCTGGTAATTTTTTTATTTTGTTTAATAATCCTGAAGGTACATCCATTTTTGTCATATCTACTATACGCTGACCAATTTCTGTAAAGTCTGACATTTCCAATCCAATTTCTAATCTTTTCATTGAACCAAATGCATTTCCTAAAACTGGCATGTCAAATCCTTTTACATTTTCAAAAAGAATTGCAGGTCCATTGGAATACATTTCTCTTCTCATTATTTCTGCAATTTCTAATTCTGAATCAACTTGGGTTTTGACTCTCTTCAACTCATTATTTTTTTCAAGTTCTATGATGAATTCTTGAATGTCCTCAATTGGCATAATTTTTCTGATGAAAGTTCAAGTATAAGCTTAACTAGATTTTAGAAATTGTATTTTGTATGGATGATTTTTACATTGGTGGTAATTCTGTTTTTTTATCATGTCCGCCTGAACCAAATTTACAATAAAAGCATAATTCCGATTCCATGTATTTTAACTGTTCAACTTTGATTGCACCTAACTTTAATGCAATTTTTGTAAGAATTCTATATTTCAGTGGCATTGCTGGGATTACTTCTTTTGTATATACTCTATAATGATCAGGACAGAACTTGAGTGTGACTTTTGATGGCTCTTTGCCTTTTTCATTTACTTGTTTTGTAAAATTAATTTGTTCTCTAATGTATTCGTGTTTTGGGCATGGACAATCTTTCCCTCCTGGATGTTTATATGCTGGCGTATTTTTCCAATCAAAGTCAGGAAACTCTTTTTCAAAATCGTCCATAATACATCATACTGTATTTCTGCTTATAAAACTTGATCTAACCATATTTGAAACTAAACCAAATGTACATAAACCCTAGATTACGCATCAAAATTATGGCAACTGCTAAAAAGCAAACGAAAAAAGATCTTGAAAGGAAAATTGCCGAATTAGAAACAAAATTAAATAATCTTTCTACTCAGCTAGAAACGAAACCTGCTAAGGTAAAACCAGCAGAAACAAAACCTGCTGAAACTGCAAAACCAAAACCAACCTTACCAAAAGGTATGGAAGAAAAACCAGCAGAAGTACCAGCAGAAACAAAACCTGCTGAAACTGCAAAACCAAAACCAACCTTACCAAAAGGTATGGAAGAAAAACCAGCAGAAGTACCAGCAGAAGTACCAG
>JAANXA010000018.1 GCA_018263505.1 Candidatus Nitrosopumilus sp. | reverse complement strand
AAAATAAATGGAATCTCTTCAAGCCAACTAAATAAAAGATATCTTAGATCTTTACCTTTTGCTGAAAATATTTTTTGTTCTTTTTCTTTTACTTTATTTTGATCAAGGGTCAAATCAATTACTGCATTTGCTGTAACTGAAAATGCTTCTTTAAGATTTTTTGCTGTAACTTCAATTATGGCATCTGTTGCATGATCTAAAAACTTGTAACTCAATAAACAAATCTATTATTATCTAATTATTAATTTATGGATAATTTTATTTTGTAAGATCTTTTTTAAAAAACCCATTTCAATAATCTTTATGGGATTTTTGTCAAATTTTAAAAAAGAAATTCAATTGGCAAAAAGAAAAAAAGCTTCCCAAATTAACGGAAAAAATCTAAAAGGACTACTAAAAAAATTCAAAGAAGAACGAGATCGAATAGAAAAAGAAACAGGAATTAGACCACAAATTGATAATACTACACAGATGTTTATGCAAAAAATACTAAATGTATGGATTAATGAAGGAAAAGAAATTGATGAACAAAAATTTTGGACTGAAGTAGATTACAATAGACAATTTGATCATCCCGTTGAATATTATGAAAGAAATCTTTAGACATTCATTTTAGAAATTTTATAAATCCTTTTTTTGAATAATTATACTCGTAAAGTAATTTAGTAGGAATTAATTCCTTGAATTTAATGGAACCATTTGATTCTTTTTTAATTTGGATTACTGATTTTTTAGGAGATCATCTTTATGAAGGAATATTTTTGGCCGCACTACTTGAAACTGTAGTTCCACCAATTCCAACTTTAGCTATATTCCCTACTGCAGGATTCTTGGCATCACAACAAGGTATTACAATTTTAGGTATAATCCCAATGATTATTTTAGGTGGAGCTGGTGCAACACTTGGAACTTCAATCATCTATATTATTGCATTAAAACTTGGTAGAATTGTTTTACTTCGTTATTTGAAATATGTTAAAGTCTCTGAAAAAAAATTGAAACGTGTTGAAAAATGGTTTGAAAAATATGGTGATAAGGCAGTATTAGTTGGAAGAATGATTCCTGTAATGAGAGAAATGATATCAGTTCCTGCTGGATTATTGAAAATGAAACTTCTAAAATTTGTTTTATACACTTTTACTGGTTCTATTATTTGGTCTACTATTACAATTTTATCCGGTTATTATTTTGGCGAAGTTATAGGTCTGTCCAATATTTTCTCATCGTAAAATTAAATTTCTAAAAATTTTTGATTTTTTAATTATACACCTGAAATTGAATCATAAATAAATGGAAATTTGATGAATTAACTCATTATCTTTTTTGACTAATTATTCTCTTTAGAGAAATGTCTAAATTCTAATCATCTATGAAAATTGTGATGGAACTTCCTCGTGGGATGAAAGATTTTGAAAGCACAGAAAATTCTAGTATTGAACATATCAGATATCATTTCAAACAATTATCAAATCTCTATGGATTTGCATTTATGGATCCATCACCAATTGAGTCTTTATCTACATTAGAAACAAAATCAGGCCCTGCAATTAGAGATGAAATTTATTATTTTAAAGATAAAGGTGATAGAGAAATTGCATTAAGATTTGATTTTACAATGGGATTGACACGTTATATCGCATCTCAGAAATCTATGAAACTTCCAGCAAAATTATCTAGTTTTGGTGGTGTCTTTAGATATGATGAACCACAAAAAGGAAGATATCGTTATTTTCATCAATGGGATGTGGAGATCTATGGAAAATCTACATTAGAATCAGAATCTGAAATAATTGAATTTACATCCAGATTATTTGATTCATTATTATTGAAAAACATCATAATTGACATCAATCATAGAAATTTAGTTGAATCATATATCAATAAAATTTTCAATTCTACTGAATCACAATTAGTTGCAGATATTTTACGTGCAGTAGATAAAATACAAAAAAAATCAAAGGACAAAATTATTGAAGAATTTCAAGATAGATATGATAAAGAAAAACTAGAAAAAATTTTAGAATTTTCACAGATCAAGGGAACTATCAAAGAAATTGAAAATTCTTTTGATATTTCTCAATTAGAATCATGGGATGAACTAAAATCATTATTTTTATCATTGGAGAATCGTGGTGTTTCAAACATTAGGATTAATTTTGGAATAGTTCGAGGATTGGATTATTATTCAGGAATTGTTTTTGAAGTGTTTGATCAAAATTCCACTTTGGGTGCATTAGCTGGTGGTGGACGGTATGATACTTTAACTAAAGCATTCAAACGAGAAGATATTGGTGCAACTGGAGTTGCAGGTGGTGTTGAAAGAATAATTCTTACCATGCAAGAACAACACATAATTCCACAAATTATACAAAATAGAATTGCTGTTCTTTACATCAATGAGGAAATGCAAAAAGTTGCACATTCTATTACATCACTTCTTAGACTAAATCAAATTCCTGCTGATATTGATTTAGCAAATAGAAATCTAAAAAAACAAATGGATAATGCCAATAATGCTAGGTATTCTATTATTGTTGGACCACAAGAACTTGAAAACGGAAATGTTGTATTGCGTGATATGAATGATGGAAAAGAAGGAATTATCTCACTTGAAAAATTAACTGAAGACCCAAAATCTATTTTTAATTTAGAAACGCTCTAGTTAACATCATAATTTCAGGACCTGTGGTCAATGATCCCACAACAATTGAATGATTATTTGCTAATACTCCTGATGACACAAATGGAATTCCGTTGTTAATTGAACAATGTTCAATTTTCACACCTAACACATTTGCAAACATCTTCATATCTTCTTCATTTGTTTCAGGATGAATTACTGCACCTGAGTCATTTGAAACCATCACTGATCCCACCTGATTAAATCCTGCAATTCTTTTTTGGACAGTTTCTACACCTAAAATATCTGAAATTGTTTGACAATCATTTTTTGATAACCATGGAGATACAACTGCACCTTTGTTATTGGCACAAATTACATTTCCTAACGCGTTAAATTTTGTATCAAGAACACCTACTTCCATATCTGTCTCTTTTTTCAAGAAATCATACTCATTTTGATAAGCTGTTGTTGGTAATAGAATCCCTTTATCATTCATTATAGATAATGCACCAATTAATCTTGTATTTGCAATTGCTGTAAAATGAATTTCAATGTCTAAATATTCTGCAAGTTTGTCTGCTTTTGTCTTTGCAAATCCCATTGGAACTAAACCTATTGAATTATTTACTGAAAGATATACTCCTAAGTTAGGTCCTCTATAAACATCATATTTGATTATGTCCATACCCAAAAAATTAACAAAACAACATTATGAACGTAGGGATCATCATCCCTTCATTATTTTTATACTAACATCATGTTTGTTCACTCTAGCTTTAAATAATATCTAAAATCAATTTTTATTCATGCCTATAGCAGAAAATTTTCCTGAAGGACTAAAACCACTTGGAAAAATTTCAGACCCTGATGGAAATTTTCATATCATGTGGGGTCCAGGTAAAGAAAAAAACACTGATGGTTCACAAGCTGAAGTATTTGTAGATGTAGATGTGAAAGCAGCTTATGCAGCAAGAGATGAAGAACAAGTTCCTTTAGGTATTAGTGGAACTATGGTAGCAGTTGATTGGGATTCTTGTGTTGCAGATGGTGCGTGTATT
Organism: Candidatus Nitrosopumilus sp.; assembly: GCA_018263505.1. Taxonomy (GTDB): domain Archaea; phylum Thermoproteota; class Nitrososphaeria; order Nitrososphaerales; family Nitrosopumilaceae; genus Nitrosopumilus. Next base: position 6,550 of record JAANXA010000018.1, on the reverse strand, counting down.
GAAGCATGTCCAGTTCAAGTATTCCAATGGTACAGAACTGAGAAAGACATTCCTGCAAAAGATGTGATAGGTCAAACTTTTGAAGGAACTGGAAGTGTTGTAAAAGATGAACGTAAAGATTTGACTGACAAAGCAGATCCAATAAGAGAACATGATTGTATTTGGTGTATGGCTTGTGTTTCTGTCTGTCCTCCACAGGCAATTATAGTAGATCAATCAAATTTGGAAAAACATGATAATGCCGCAAAATCATTGTAAATTAATCAATTTTGATTAAAATTATACTCAAAATGAATTATTGGAAAATTTAGTCATAACTAATTTTATCTAGCTTTAAATAATATTCTAAAATAACGCTTTCATGGTAGATTTAGTAATACCAGAAGATTTTTGTCACAATGATGTCAAACCAACTGGTGAGACAAGTCATGCCGATGGTGAAAACAAACACTTCATCTGGGGTGATGGAAATTCTGAAGGCGCAGCATTCTCAAACGACGAAGTAAAAGCAGCCTATGAAGAACACGGGGAAGAACAAGTTCCTTTGGGTATTCATGGAACCACTGTAGCAGTTGATTGGGATTCCTGTACTGCACAGGGTTCATGCTTTAGTGTATGTCCTGTTCAAACATTCCAATGGTACAGAACTGAAAAAGACATTCCTGCAGTAGATTGTAAGGGAGAAACTTTTGAAGGAACTGGACTAACAGAACAAGATGAGCGATTAGATTATTCTGACAAATCACAACCAATCAGAGAACATGATTGTACGATTTGTATGGCATGTCAAGAGGCTTGTCCTGAAGGTGCTATTAGAATTGAAGCATCTAATTTGGAATGGCACGAGAAAGCAGCTGGAACATTTGTACAAATGCCATCCAGTGGTGGCGGACCTCACGCAGGCCATTAAGGAAATTTTTTCTTTTTCTTATTTTTTATAATACTCAACAAATTTTAATCACTATGATTCAATCATTTTTGCAGAGGTCGCCTAGCTCGGTAGGGCGCGGGCCTTGAGAGCCTGTGTGCGCAAGCATACGGGGGTTCAAATCCCTCTCTCTGCGTTTAATTATTCTAAATTAGCAAGTTCTGCAAGCATTGCTGATAATTGAATCTCAGAATTTGAACCAACTAAAATCCTATAATCATATTTTGCAATTACTTGTAAAATTTCTGATAGTTTTTCATGCTTAGATTTGAAAACAGCTGAATTGATATATTTTAAGAAATCTGATTCTGACATTCCATAAACTTTGATTAACTCAATCATTTTCTCTCTAGCTTCTGGAACCTTTCCTGATAATGCTATTTTCAAAACATCATCTACATCACTTACCTTTGAAAGACCTGCTGATGCTTTTACATTAGTATCTGAAACTACTCCTAAACTGGCAGTTGCCTGCATTAAGTTAATTGCGTGTCTCAAGTCTCCTTCTGAATAGTCATAAATTGCCTTCAATCCTTTTTTTTCTATTTTTACCTTTTCTTTTTTAGCAATATCTTCTAATCTTTTTATGATGTCCTCTTCAGGAATTGAAGTAAATTTGAATGTGGCACATCTACTTTGAATTGGATCAATAATTTTTGAAATATTGTTTGCAATAAAGATAAACCTGCAAATTTTTGCTGTGTCTTCTATTATTCGTCTAAGTGCTGTTTGTGCATCTGATGTCATTTCATCTGCTTCATCTAAAATAATTATTTTAAATGGAACTTCAGCCATTCCTGCAAATCTTGAAAACTTTTTCACTTTTTCTCTAACCATGCCTATTCCTCTTTCATCTGACGCATTAAGCTCTAATGTGTAATCTTTAGCATATTCTCCAAGAATTTGCCTACTAATACATAATGCAGCAGTTGTCTTCCCAACTCCTGCAGAACCTGAGAACATCAAGTGAGGCATATCTATTGGGTTTTTAATTAATGCTTCAAGACTGCCAATTATTTCAGTTTGATTGACAATTTCTGAGAGTTTTTCTGGACGATATTTCTCTACCCACATACCAGTAATAGACATGATACTTTACTGGGATTGCCATTAATAAATCCGAATTGGTTATTGTGACATACTATTCATTAAAATCAACATAAAATTATTAGTTATTTGAGCAGTTTGAGACTAATTAGGATCAATTGATCTCACCAAATTGTTAATAGAATTGATCGATCCGATACTTAGGATCTAAATCATCATAAGTGATCTCGCATGGAAATTGACAAGATAGAAAAAATACATTCAATTGGATATAACTTAAAGGACTCTAAAGTCACAATCAATCAAGATTTTAAGTTTAATGTTGCAGGAATTCAGATTGAAGGAAAACAGGGAGAAGTAAATAATATGCCTCTGTGGATTGGAAAAATTTTATCAGAAAATAATCTTGGAGTTCTTGATTCTCCTGATATGATTACTGAATTAAAACAAGCATTATCAAAAGAAAAAATGGTTGGAGAGTATCAAATATCTACACTTGATCAGCATTTCTACATTAAACTAAAGGAATCTATGAGAGAATTAACTCGAGATGATTTTGACAAAGTTGAAAGTATGATGTTGGAATTATTTAGAATGAGACGAGGAAAATTAGTAAAAATAGCTGATTCAATTAAACTAAACTCTGAATTATATAACAAATTAACTGTTGAAGAAAATGTTTTCTATCAAACAATTTATGAAAATAGTAAAGAATTTGAAAAACAAATCACCGGTGATCTAAATGAGTAAAACACAAACTAGTACATACACTGATTCTGCATTATCTGACAAAGTAAAAGATTTTCTTATTCGTTTCAAAGATAAACATGGTGTTTACAAATATGTTGAAGAAATTGATGAGATGATGCCAAAAAATTCAAAATACATTATTGTTGATTACAATGATTTAGTTATTGAACCTGAAATTGAGGTGATCTTTTCTGAAAATCCTGATAGACTTTTTGATGCATTTTCAAGAGCAATTAAAGAAGCATTACAAACTAGATTTCCAGATTATGCAGAAAAAATTAAAGATGAAGTTCGTGCAAGATTAATTAATTTTCCATTAGAACGAAGTTTAAGACAAATCAATGCTGAAACAATTGGTCATCTTACCAGTGTTTCAGGAATGGTAGTTAGAGCATCAGAAGTAAAACCTCTAGCAAAAGAATTGGTTTTTGTATGTCCTGATGAACATCAAACTAAAGTAATTCAACTAAAAGGAATGGATGTAAAAATTCCTGTTGTCTGTGATAATCCTAGTTGCAAACATCGAGATTTTGATCTAAAACCTGAATCAAGTAAATTCATTGATTTTCAGATTCTTAGATTACAAGAACTTCCTGAAGATTTACCTCCTGGACAACTTCCTCATTACATTGATGTAACAATCAGACAAGATCTAGTGGATAATTCTAGGCCTGGTGATAGAATTATCCTTACTGGGGTGGTACGAATTGAGCAAGAATCTGTTGCAGGTGTACAAAAGGGGCATAGTGGATTGTATAGATTAAGAATAGAAGGTAATAACATTGAATTTTTGGGAGGTCGTGGTGTAAAGACTGATAGAAAAATTGCAAGAGAAGAAATTTCTCCTGAAGATGAAAAAATGATCAAGGCATTAGGTCAAAGTCCTGATGTTTATCAGAGATTAATTGATTCGTTTGCTCCACATATTCAAGGACAATCATTGATCAAAGAAGCAATTTTGTTACTCATTGTAGGTTCTAATCAACGATTAATGGGTGATGGAAGTAAAATTAGAGGAGACATTAACGTTTTTCTTGTAGGTGACCCTGGAACTGCAAAAAGTGAAATGTTAAAGTTTTGTGCAAGAATTGCACCTCGAGGTTTGTATACTTCGGGGAGAGGTTCAACTGCTGCAGGTCTTACAGCTGCAGTTGTTAGAGACAAAACAGGAATAATGATGTTAGAAGCTGGTGCTGTTGTACTTGGTGATCAAGGATTAGTAAGTATTGATGAATTTGATAAAATGAAACCAGAAGATAGAAGTGCATTGCACGAAGTGATGGAACAACAATCTGCAAGTATTGCAAAAGGTGGGATTGTTGCAACACTAAATGCTAGAACCTCCATACTAGCTGCTGCAAATCCCATGTATGGAAAATATGATCCTTTCAAAAATATCACAGAAAATGTAAATTTACCAATCCCATTACTTACTAGATTTGATCTAATCTTTGTGGTTAGAGATATTCCAACAAAAGAACGAGATGAAATGATTGCAAGACATATTATTGATTTACATACGCCTCAAGGAACTAATCAGAAATCTGTAGTTGATGTAGATCTATTAACAAAATACCTATCTTATGCCAAACGAGGAACACCCAATTTGACAAAGGAAGCAGAAGAAAAAATTCTTGACTATTATCTTCAGATGAGAAATGTAGAATCTGAAGATATGATTACTGTAACTCCTAGACAATTAGGAGGAATTATTCGATTATCTACTGCTAGAGCCAGATTACTCATGAAAGATAAGGTGGAAGAAGAAGATGCCGAACGTGCAATCTTTTTGATACAAAGTATGTTACAGGATGCAGGAGTTGATGTGAATACTGGAAAGGTAGATCTTGGAGTTTTACAAGGAAAACCAAGAAGTGAAGTATCTAAAATGCAATTATTTATGGATATTCTTAAAGGTCTTGAGGGAGATAATAAAGTCCCAGTGGAAGAAAAAATATTTGTTCAAGAGCTTGAAAAAAGTGAAAAATTCACTGAAGATGAAGCAAGAAACTATATTCGAAGAATGCTTAGGGAAGCATCTATTTATGAATCAAAACCCGGTCACTATAACCGAGTATGAAAATAGAAAAATTAATTCTTCCTGACTCTGCAATTGAATTTTTAAAATCACAAGGTTTTGAAAAATTATATCCTCCACAAGAAGATAGTGTAAATTCTGGATTATTGGATGGAAAAAGTATCTTGGTATCATCTCCAACTGCAAGTGGAAAAACACTAATTGCAATGCTTGCAATGATAAGTTATCTTTCAAAAAAGAAAGGAAAAATAATTTATCTTAGCCCATTAAGGGCATTAGCAACTGAAAAATTTTCAGAATTTAAAAAATTAGAAAAAGTTGCATTAGGAAACAAAATCAAAGTTGGAATCTCTACTGGTGATTTTGAAAATATTGAAAAAAATCTGGAAAAAAACAACATTTTAGTTTTAACAAATGAAAAAATGGATTCAATTATTCGACATGGTGCTGAATGGATTGATGAAATTGGATTAGTTATTTCTGATGAAGTTCATTTGATCGGTGATGAAAGTAGAGGTCCAACTTTGGAGATGATTTTAACTCAACTAAAATTATTAGAATCAAATCCTCAGATTGTTGGATTGAGTGCTACTATTACTAATTCTAATGAAATTGCAGATTGGCTTGGTTGTAAATTGATTAAAAATGATTGGAGACCTGTTCCTTTAACTGAGGGTGTTTGTGATGCTGGAGAAATTATTATGAATAATGGAAAAACTTTTCAAGTTGAGCGCAGTCTACGTGGAACACCAATTGATTTAGGTGTACAATCAGTTAAAGAGGGTGGACAATCGCTTGTTTTTGCTGAAACTCGAACTCGTTCAAAATCATTGGCAACAAAAGCAGCTGATATTATTTCTCAAATTTTAGTAAAAAAGGAAATTTCCCAATTAGAAAAAACTTCTAAAAAAATTTTATCTGAAAATGAACATACTGAATTAGTTAAAACATTAGCATTATTGGTAAAAAAAGGAGTTGCATTTCATCATGCAGGATTAAATCAAAAATGTAGAGAAATAATTGAAAAAGAATTTCGTAATGGCACAATCAAATTATTGTCTTCTACACCAACTCTTGCTGCAGGAGTAAATCTTCCTGCAAGACGAGTTGTAATTTCAAATGTAAATAGATACAATGCAAAAGTTGGTGCAAATAGACCGATTAGTATTTTAGAATACAAACAACTTTGTGGTAGAGCTGGGAGACCACAATATGATAAATTTGGTGAATCCATAATTGTTGGAACTGGAAATACTGAAGATTTAATTGATTATTACATTAATGGCGAACCAGAACCAATTATATCAAAAATTACTAATGATAAATCACTAAGAACTCACGTCCTTAGTGTGGTTGTTACACATCCTGGAAGTAAAAAAGAAGATATCTTAGATTTTTTTCTGGAAACTTTGGGTGGTTTACAGTCAAGAAAATCTACTATAAAATTTGCAATTGACATCTCTTTGAGATTTCTTTCTAGTGAATACCTTCTCATCAAAAAAGGTGAGAGATATGCTGCAACTGAATTTGGAAAAAAAACATCAATGTTGTATATTGATCCATTAACTGCAACATATTTTAGAGATGCAGTTGAAAATGTTTCTCAAGACCGAAAACACACATTTGGTTTCTTACACTTGATTTCAAATTGTGAAGAATTTTTTCCAAAATTCTCTCTTCGACAAAAAGACTATGAGAGTGCAAGTTTAATGATTGAAAATAATTCCTCTGAATTATTAGAACCTATTTCTGAATATGACTGTTCAAGAAGCCTTTTAGCTTTACAA
>JAANXA010000017.1 GCA_018263505.1 Candidatus Nitrosopumilus sp. | reverse complement strand
TTCTTTGAGATTCACCACCAGAAAAACTGAAACCTGAATCATTAGCTGTAAAAATCAATAATAAAGGAATAATGGATGTATGTGATCTTTCTATTGATCATTGTTATGATTTTTTTTCGACATTAAAATTAACTAATAATGAACAACATATTGCTAGAGATGTTTTAAAAGAAATTAAAGAACGTCTTGAATTTTTAAAAAATGTAGGGCTTAACTATTTGACATTAAATCGATTAAGTTCCACTCTTTCTGGTGGTGAATCTCAAAGAATCCGATTGGCAACTCAAATTGGTTCTAATCTTACAGGTGTATTGTATGTGCTTGATGAACCTACTATTGGGCTTCATCAACGTGATAATTTAAGATTAATTAAAACGCTAAACAAGCTACGAAATTTAGGAAATACAGTGATTGTTGTAGAGCATGACGAAGAAGTTATACGAAATTCAGATTGGATAATAGATTTAGGTCCTGGTGCTGGAATACATGGAGGAAATGTTGTTTTTGAGGGAACCATAAATAAAATTCTTAATTCTTCAAAATCTATTACTGGTAATTATCTAAAAGATAACTCTTTGATTACTTTGCAAGATAAAGTTAGAAATCGTTCTGGTTCATTAATTATCAAAAAAGCTTCTGAAAATAATCTTAAAAATATCGATATTGAAATTCCTTTAGGACTTTTTGTTTCTATCACTGGTGTATCTGGTTCTGGAAAATCCACACTGATAAATGATATTTTGCTAAAATCTTTAGAACAGCATTTTTACAATTCAAATATTCGACCTGGACATCATAAGGAGATTTTAGGTTTAGAAAATATTGATAAAGTAATTGCAATTGATCAATCTCCAATTGGCAGAACACCTCGTTCAAATCCAGCTACATACATTGGTGCATTTACTCCGATCAGAGAACTATTTTCAAATACTGAGATTTCTAAAGAACGTGGATATGCACCAGGACAATTTTCGTTTAACGTAGCTGATGGAAGATGTTTTTCATGTGATGGTGATGGTGTGAAACAAATTGAAATGCAATTTTTATCTGATGTTTATGTTAAATGTGATGAATGTAAAGGTAAGCGATACAATTCTGAAACTTTATCTGTTTTGTATAAAGGGAAAAATATTTCTGATGTTTTAGGTATGACAGTATTTGAGGCATTAAACTTTTTTGAAAATATTCCATCCATAAAAAGAAAATTACAAACAATTTACGATGTTGGATTGGGTTACATAAAATTGGGTCAATCTTCAACCACTCTTTCTGGAGGTGAAGCTCAAAGAGTAAAACTTGCATCTGAATTATCAAAGCGTGGAACTGGAAAAACACTCTATATTTTAGATGAACCTACAACTGGATTGCATTTTGCAGATGTTCAGAAACTATTGGATGTGCTCAATAGACTAGTAAACTTAGGTAATACTGTAGTGGTAATTGAACACAACATGGATGTTATCAAAAATTCTGATTGGTTGATTGATCTTGGACCTGAAGGTGGTGATGAAGGTGGCACGGTTGTTTCTTTTGGCACTCCTCAAGAAATTGCAAAAGCACCTGGAAGTTACACTGGAAAATATTTAAAAAAATTACTTAAAAAATGACTTTTGACATCTCAAAATTTTCCATCCCTACAGATCCTGGAATTTATTTAATGAAAGATTTAGATGATAAAATTATTTACATTGGAAAAGCAAAAAATCTAAAAAACAGAGTACGTTCCTATTTTAATAAAAATCAAAATTATAAAACTCAAAAACTGGTAGAAAATATTTCTAACATTGAATTTGTTTTGACTGATAATGAAAGTGAGGCTTTTCTTTTAGAATCAAACATGATCAAAAAATATAGACCACGTTTTAATATTGAATTAAAAGATCAACAAAGGTATACATATCTTCGAGTGTCTGATGAAAAATATCCTAGATTATTAGTTGCAAGACGTACACGAGATGGACACTTTCTAGGCAAAGGAAAAACTTTTGGACCTTTTACTCAGGGAAGTTCTAAATTATTAACTATTGGAACTTTGAGAAAGGCATTTCAAATTAGAATTTGTAAAACACTCCCAAAAAAAATTTGCCTTGAATATCATTTAGGAAACTGTGAAGGTCCTTGCGAATTTAAAGATGCTCAAAAACGATATCCAAAACATGTTAATGCATTAGAAGATGTTTTGAAAGGAAAAAATCAGACAAAAATTTTTATAAAAAAATTAGAAGAAGAAATGCATCAAGCAGCTGAATTACAACAATTTGAGCGTGCAAAAGATATACGTGATACTCTCATTAGGCTTGGAAGTCTTCAAACGAAACAAAAAATGGAATATGTGGAAAATTCTGATGAAGAATATTTTGGAATTGATATAAGAGAACAAACTGCAATTGTGATGAATTTTAGAATGATAAATGGTGTAATTAGAGACAGTGACAAGTTTTTTTTTGATCTTGTAGGTGATAATTCATTTTCTAATTTTATCTATCAGTATTATTCAACCCATAAAATCCCCAAATTTATTTTTGTAAATGAATTACCTGAAAATAAAATACTTTTGGAATCTTTACTATCGGAACAATCGGGATTTCCTGTACGAATTATTGTGCCTAGTAAAGGGAAGAAAAAAGACATCATAACATTGATCTTAAAAAATATCTCTTTAATTCGTCAAAAGGGAGGTGATCCTGGTTTAGTTGAATTAAAAGATCTTTTACACTTGTCTGTTATTCCAAATGTGATTGAATGTTTTGATATTTCCAATCATGGTAAAGATTTTGCAGTTGGTTCAATGGCTCAATTTGTTGGTGGCATTCCAAATAAATCTGGTTACAGGAAATTTAAAATTAAAACTGTTTCTGGACGAGATGATTTTGCTATGATTGCCGAAATCATTAAAAGAAGATATTATGGATTGCTTGAAGCAAATTCTGAATTCCCTGATTTGATTGTGATAGATGGAGGAAAAGGACAACTAAATGCTGCAGTATCCTCTTTACATTCTCTAGGTCTGAAATTATCTTGTATATCTTTGGCAAAAGAACATGAAGAAGTTTTTTTGTATAAACGCAAACATCCTGTAATCATACCAAAATCTAATTCTTCATTGAAAATTTTACAACACATTCGTGATGAAACTCATAGATTTGGTGTGGCCTATAATAGAAATATACGTAAAAATAAAATTAAAAAATAAAAGAAAATTTGGTTAGTTAACACTAACGCTTCCAACCATCCAAGGATGAACCATACAGAAGTAATCGTAACTTCCTGCTTCATCAAAGGTGAATGCATAACTTCCACTTCCCATTAGTAAGCTACTATCAAATACACCTGAAGGACCGTCTGCTGGGGTGCCACCTGTAACTGTGTGAGCTGCTGTATCTATGTTTGCCCATTCAACAGTGTCTCCTGCATTAATTGTAATATGTGGTGGCAGAAAACATTCATCAGTTTCTTCACATCCTGGAACTGCTGTTCCAACTGGAATGTCTACAATGACTGTTTTTGGAGCTGCGGCTTCTGCTGCTGCTTTCTCAGCTGCGGCTTCTGCTGCTGCTTTCTCAGCTGCGGCTTCTGCTGCTGCTTTCTCAGCTGCGGCTTCTGCTGCTGCTTTCTCAGCTGCGGCTTCTGCTGCTGCTTTCTCAGCTGCGTTTTGTCTTGCAATCAAATCTGTATCTACATTTGTTGATTCAGCTTGAACTTCTGGTTCTATTGTTTTTGATATTACAGGTTTTGAAATTGTTGGAGCTGCGTTCTGTGCTGCATCCATTCCTGCTGCAATTACCAAGAAAATGGCTGTTATTGCTACAGCAATACCTATTGCTGCTTTATCTATGCTTGCCATAATTGATCTCAGGGATTATTCAAGGTAAATAAATCTAGTCTAGAAATTTAATTTTAAAATCCAATTTATGGATGTTGATTCTAATTTGAAAATATATTTTTGAACACACAAAAAATATTAGAACACGATCAAAAAGTGACTCTTTTGTCTATATCTTTTGAATACTTCCTTTATGATCCTAACCCGAAATATGTTAACATGCCTGAATCTCAAGCCTTCTTTTCAAAAATGGTTGATGAATTGGTTGAATTTTCAGAATATGATCCAGAATTAGCTGATGGAATAAAGTGGTTAGATGATCAAGCCCAGAAAAAAGGTATCACATTTTATGATATGGTTTTTGAAGTATTATACAAACATGATGTAAATTCTAAAGCAAAAGACTGGCTTAGTACTAGAAATTAATTATCTTCTTAAATCTAGAGTTTGATATTCACATCCATCAGGTCCACAATATTTTCCAACATATGTTGCCTTTGGCCTATATAATGCAGGTTTAGGTGCGGCTTCTGCAAATTTTTCTTCTATGATATGAGCTGCCCATCCTACAACTCTAGAAATTGCAAAAATTGGTGTGTTGAGATCTACTGGAATTTTTAACATGTAATAAAGTGATGCACTGTACAAATCTACATTTGGATAGATGTCTTTGTCTTTTTGTAATTCCATTTCGGAAATTGTGGATGTTTCAACTTTTTCTGTAATGTCAAACCATGGTTCTTTTGTTTTTTCTGCAAGTGTTTTTGATAATCTTTTAAGAACTTGTGCTCTTGGGTCATATGTTCTATAAACTGCATGACCCATTCCCATAATTCTATCACCTTTGCTCATTTTTTCTTTTATCCATGCATGAACTTTTTCAATATCTTTAATTTCTAATAACATTTTCATGACTTCTGTATTTGCACCACCGTGTAATTCTCCACTTAGTGCACCTATTGCTGCACTTGTTGCAGAATACATATGTGCTCTAGTTGATGCAACTTGTCTTGCTGTAAATGTAGATGCATTAAACGTATGATCTGCATGAAGAATTAAACAAATATCAAAAACTTTCTCGACTTCAGGATCTGGCTTTTCTCCTGACATCATATACAGAAAATTTGCTGCATGACTAAGTGATGCATCAGGATCAATAATGTCTAGCCCGTTCCTGATTCTTTGCCAACTTGCAACAATTGTTGGAACTTTTGCAATTAAGTTAATTGCTTTATCATAACTTGCTTCTTTACTGGAAAACTCTTCATCATAATAACCTGCCAGGGCTGAAACAAATGCTTGAAGCATATCCATTGGATCTGCATCTTTTCTCCAATTCCCCATATTTTTTTGCATTTGTTTTGGAATAAATCTGGCTTCCACTAATTTTGAGTTGAATTCTTCTAATTGAGGTTTTGTAGGTAATTTATCATATAGTAACAAATATGCAGTTTCTTCAAATGTAGAGTTTTCTGTAAGATCTAAAATATCATATCCTCGATAAATGAGTCTACCTTTTTCTCCATCAATATTCGAAATTTTAGTGTCTGCAACCTCAATTCCACGTAGACCGATATTTTTTGTCTCCATAATTGAGCCTATTCAAAATCTTCTATTATATTTTCGCCAAAATTATGTTTAGGAAGTTTAGTAATTGGTCTAAAATCTTTACTTTTGATACTAAATGAAAATTTTTCACAAAAATATTACTTGACTCCTAAAGAACGTAAACATTTGGAAAAATTAGATGAGTTGATACTTAACGCATCTTCAGATCAATTAGAAAAAATTCAAGAGATTGATCATAAAACCCAATTGGAAGGCTTGTCGTTTTATGATGTGTATGTTGATTCAAGTTCTTTGATTTCTCAAAATATTTCAAATTCATTTAAAGAATCTTAATTTTCATTCTTAATTTAAATAAGGTTCATCTAATTTCAAAACAGATGGTTGTTTCTAAATCTAAGAAAACTTCTAAAAAAACAACCAAAAAAACTGCACCTAAAAAAACAACCAAAAAAACTGCACCTAAAAAAACAACCAAAAAAACTGCACCTAAAAAAACAACCAAAAAAACTGCACCTAAAAAAACAA
>JAANXA010000016.1 GCA_018263505.1 Candidatus Nitrosopumilus sp. | reverse complement strand
CTTACATAAAAGCCAAGTGTATTAGTTTTTAACAAAGTCAAATAAATCACACATTATATGGAATCTAGTGAAAAGATTCAGGCACATTTGGTATCTATCTGGAGAGAATCAAAAAAATTCTTTTCGATTGGTGGAAAAGAAGGGATGTTGATACTTACCGATAAACATTTGATGTTTGTACATAAAACAGAAGCCAAAATGAAGTGGTGGCAGGCAATTACTCAAAGACAAGTTGTAAATTTTATCAAATCAAAAAACACAATGATTCGTCATGATGGTTACGATGAGGAAGAATTAATGGATGATGTAAAAGATGAACGAAATATGGAATTAGCATTTGATGATATTTCGAGTATTGAATTTGAAGAAAAATCATGGGGAAGTGTTTTACAATTGGAGTATGAAAAAAATGATAAAAAGGAAAAATTTCAATATTCAATTGCCCAAGATTGGGTAAAGTATCCTGCAAAAGAGCCTACAAAATACATGAAAGTTGATTGGAGTCCATTTGTACAGTACATTAAAGACAGACAAAAATTTACAAAGTGAAATTGGGGAAAATTTATGCTGTTGGTGTAGGTCCAGGTTCACCAAAATATGTAACTGAAATCGTTAAAGAGATTATTCAAAAATCTGATGTAATAATTGGTTACAAATACACGTTAAAAACAATTGAAAACATAACTGAAGGAAAAGAGATCTATGAAATAACTATGAATGATCAAGAAGAATCATATCAAAAAATTTATCCAGAATTAGGAAATAGAACGTTGGTAATTCCATTTACAGGTGATGTGAATTTTTCTGAATCTGAAGTTGTTGATAGATTAATAGAGATTTTTGGGAAAGTGGAAATAGTTCCAGGTATTAGTTCAATTCAAGTTGCAGCTTCAAAAGCTCAAGTTCCGCTTGATAAATCTAAAGTAATTACAATGCATGTTACCACACCAATTGAAGATAAAAAATTAGAATTACAAAAAGCGTTAATTGATGGTTTTAGTGTGATTTTAGTTCCAAGACCTTGGCCAAAGCAACCAGAAAAACACTTTATGCCATCAGAAATAGCAATCTATCTCAGAAAAAATAACTTTGATACAACAAAAATGAAAGTTCATGTTTTTGAGTCAATTACTACTGAAAATGAAACTAATTTTGTAGGTGTTGTAAAAGATTTGGAGGGTAAAGAATTTTCAGATTTATCAGTAATGGTGTTTAATCAAACCAGTTTAGACTCCTACATGAATTATAGATGGCAATGGGAAAATTAATTCAAAAAAAATAGTTTTAATAATAATTTTTAAGAATAGTCTGTAAGAAGTTGTTGATCACCTTTACTTTTTCCAAATACTAATTCTATCTCATCTGAAAGGGCATGAATTCTTCCTCTTTGATAATCACCAACGTCATACTTGTCTACAAGTCTCTTTGCAAGTTTAAGATATTTTTCTACAGAACCTCTAGTAATTGTAGGAATCAGTTTATGAGAACAAGTACATGTTTGTATTAAAGGCATTCGACGATATGATTTTCCACATGCAGTACACCTAAAACTTTGTCTTGCATAAGCTCTAAGATTTCCCATTAGATCAGGTACAAGATGTGTAGAAATAACATTTGAAACAATTTCTGAAGTATTTACTGCATCAATTAATTCAGCATTTCTAACTTGCATATCAAATTTGTCAAGCATTGAACCAAGTGTAGAATATGCACTACGAGATTTAGAAGTGGTTAAAGATGAAGTTTTGTGTGTAAAATAATAATCATAAAATTGTCTTTCAGTTTCAATTCGTGATTCAACAATTTCTACTGATTTAACACTAGATGCCTTTACTTGTTGAAGAGAAGATTCAAAAAAATCCAGTGGTAACGTTTTTGTTACTTCAAGATTATGTGCTTGAGGTTGAGATTCATGTGGTAGTACCAATGGTTGAACAAGTAATGGTGCATCCATTAATCCACCAATTCTATCTGAAAGAAATTGTCTTGAGAAATTAAGTAAGCAATCCATCAAAAGCATTATTGAATCTGCATCACCATCAGCATCTCTTCTTTTTGCTGAATGCCAATTTGGTGTTCCAAAACAAACATGTGTTTCAGTATATCCAATAATTCGTCCTACAATTCCTACAGAAGTATGTGGTGCTAAACCAATAATCAAATGTCCAAGAAGATCTTCAATAGTTTTTACATTGTAGAATGCAGATTTCCCGTAAAATTTTTCCAATAGTAGATCAATGTATTTGCAAGTTGAGACAAGATATTTTCCACTTTCAAAAGGAATTATCACATCTTGCATTCGAAGTTCAATTGTTTGATCTGAATTTTCAATTGGTTTACCTTCAACGTCATTAGAATAACCCAATTCTTTTAGTTTTTCAATTGAAGTTCCAATCCATGATGGTTTGAAATGTGTAAGAGGAGAATTTGTTGCATCAAATCTTACTGTTCCATCTTTAAAGACTGTAAGACCAAAATGTTGACGTACAAGTCCTTTTTCAAGAGGTTCTGCAATTTTGTCTTGGCTGATTAGTTCTTTTATTCCTTTAAGTGGTTCATAGGCTCTTAATCCCATTTTTTCTTGAGCAGAAAGTAGTTTTTGTTTTAATGGAAATTTTTTTTCTGAATATGATGGTGCTTTACGTTTACATTTTTCACAAAATGGTTCTTCAAGTGTATCTCTACAAAAAAAACATTTGTAAGTAATTACAGTTTTTGTTCCACACTTTAAGCATTTTAATCCAATTGATGGTTCATCGCAATTTTTACAATATCTGTTTAGAACTTTAGCAAAGAAATTTTCATTTCTAGATGCTTTGAGTAGATCTCTAGTTGGTCCGCCTTTATTATTAACAGGAAATAGTATGTGTGTTGGTGGTTTCATTTGTCTAGGTGCAGCTTTTTCAGGTCTTCCAATTCTTACACCAATTGATGTTGAGAATTTATTCCTAATTTGAATTTCAGATGATTTTGATATAATTTTTGGAACTGATAAATCACTGATCGTAGGTTTTTTCTTAAATAACAAATTAAAGAATATTTTTGCTTCTTGTTTATCTAAAATTATAATTTCATTCTCAATTTTGTGTGGAGTTCCTAATTTTTCAAGAATTTTTTTGATTTTAAGAGGATATTCAATTGATGTTTCAGAAATTTTTTTTGGTTCTAAAAGTTTTTCAAGTTCTTGAGAAGAAATCATATCCCAAAAATACAAGTATTTTGGATAAAGTGAAATTTTGTAATCAAGTGAAATTTTTAATGCATCATCAATTGTTGGGATTTTTTTTAAAAATTGACATAAATAATTGTCATTTGGCTTATTTTTTTGGATTTCTTGTTTTAATTCTTCTAACCAAAATTCTTCAACATATCCTGACGGGATTAATTGAGCGTTATTTTCAAGAAAATCTCCAAATGTAATTAAAATATCTCCTAAATGAAGAATTTTTTTAATTTTATTTTTTATTTCTAATCCGTGTTTTACATTTTTGATTTTAACAACATCACCATTATCTAAACGAACAATAGGTGTTTCAATTGAATCAACAAAAGCCACAGTTGCTCCTTTTCCTGGAAGATCAATTTTGATTTGAGTGCCTACAGCAATCGTGTGATCAAGAATTTCTGCAATTACTGGATGAATTCCTACTGATGCAAATCCTGTATTACATGCTCTTCCATATCTTAATCTAAATCCACCCAACGTATTAGGCATAGATAATACGGATCTACCAGTTATTACCTCACGCATTCTTTTAGCAGCAGCATCTTCTTGATTATCACCTGTTTGGACTGCTCCTTTTAGATCATTGAGCCATTCCCAACCATCGAGATTATACATTTCAATTCTTTTGAGAAGTTTTTTGGATCTTCCAATTAATCCATCATTTAAAACACGTAAAGCACCTCCTCTAACTCTATCAGTTTTGATACGAATCATTCCTTTATGATTTACAACTTCATATGGATCAGTATCTACACCATTTAGTTCAACTGGGAGATTTGAAATTACATGAATGATATCTTCATCTAAAATATGAAATTGGAAACTGCTTGCCTCTCTTTCATAAATTCGTAATTCTTCAACAAATCTACCAGTTTCATCATCAAAAGAATCTGCTTGAAATTTTTCTAAACCAACAGCTTTTCTGACATGATCTGCAATCAACATAGTAACTGCAGATTCTGTTCCACCTGCAGAACGCATTGGTCCTGCAATAGAAACAGAAAGGTATTCTGTTCCATCTTTGTTCTTTTTAATAGATACTTCACTAATTCCTTGTAATGGAGCAATTGTTACTCCTTCAGTAACAATTGCTAATCCTACACGAACTGCAAGATCTAGTTTATCCTCTAAAGATGCATCTGGTAGAGCATATTTTCCTAAGGCTAATTCTTTTGAAAGCATTAATGCAGAAAGTTCTTTTCCATGAGTTTGTAGTAATTTTCTAAGTGGTTCAGCAATATCAATATCGTGCATTTTAGCAACTCTGTCTGCTAAATCAAATGCAATTTTAGGCTCAATTATTGCAGAAGAATCATACAAAGTTGCTTTGGCTACAGCAGCTTTTTCAAAAATTGTAGTTGTATTATTTGATAAATTTGAATAATAATCAGAATAGTAGTCAGGCATTTGGATGTCTTTAATACGAGTAATTGCGTCGTTTTCAGACATAATTTAGTACTTCTACTTGCTTCTTTGAATTGCTTTTGCTATTTCTTCAAGTTTTTTAATACTTCCACCCTTTTCAAGGAATGTACCAATAACTAATGCATCTGCTCCTGCTTTTGCTAAACTCTCAGCGGTTTTGACATCTTTGATACCTCCACCTACTATCAAAAATCCATTAAATGTACGTCTAACAGTCTTAACCATTTCAGGTGTAACATTTGATTTTGCTCCAGAACCTGCTTCAAGGTATACAAATCTCATACCAAGGAATTGTGCTGCAAGAGAATAAGCTGCTGCAATTTTTGGTTTTTCAAATGGAATTCCTCGTGCTGCTCCTACAAACCAAGCAGATGTTCCATCTCCAATTACTAAATATGCAGTTGGGAGTGGCTCTAGACCAAATTTAAGTACACTTGGAGCACCTAATGCTTGTGCCTGAGTGATAAAGTATGGATTCTCAGAATTCATTAAAGAACTAAACAATATTGCATCAGCGTCAGGAACAACACCTGTAACATTTCCTGGAAATAAGATAATTGGGATTTTGATGTCTTTTTTAATGCCTTTAACAACTTGAGCCATTTCAATTTGATCATTAGAAGTAGAGCCTCCAACTAGTATTGCAGAGGCACCAATCTTTTCAACATCTTTAGCAAGTTTACTTGAAGCCTCTAGATTTGATACTTCTGAATCAATTAATACAAAGAGTAGTGTGTTTTTCTTTTTTAATTCTGATTTTAGAAATGTTTCAACTTTTCCAGTCATAAGAGACCTTAGTTTGTGTCTCTTTAAAGTTTAATTGGAATAGCTGTATACATATCTGTATAGCTATGTCAACATCTGAAGAATCTAATTTTAACAATATTATACGTAAAATAATCAAAAAATCACTGTTTACAGAGCGACAAATTGAAATTATTTTAAATCAGAAGGATATTCAAGAATCAAAGTTTTCTATAACTAAAGGTGCGTATTATAGGCAAGTTGGGCAATCTAGAGAGAAATTAATTGGGTTATTCTATTCAATCATACTTTTTCGTGCTTTAGGCATACTTTTACCTGATGATATTGATGTGATATCCAAACTATCAGAACAGGTTAATGTGATAAATGAGAGTGATATTTTTCCTGAGAGAGAAGATGAAGTGATTAATGTGATAGATAGGCTTGTCCGTCAGGCATGTAGTATGTGATGATTGTGATAATTATAATTATAAACAAGATTGTATGGTTGTGATAAAATGTGTGAGTTTGTTAATCTAAAGTGTGAATTAATATTGGTCAATCACAATAAATCACAACTCAAGCATAAATATTGTGATGTTAGTAGAAATTCCTGACCCTGAAGTGATTTTAGGTGTGATAGTTGCATTTTTGGTCGGTTTAGCAGGGCTATATAGTTATTACAAAATAAGACCATTAATCAAATCAAGAACTGAAATGAATGATGTATCACAATCTGAGCGTTTAGAATACTATGAAAGACAATTAATTGATATGAAAATACGCCTAGATGCCTTAGAAATACAAGGGATTGAGCAAAAAGTTGAGGATCCAAATCTAGAACTAAAACAATTTTTAGAAAAATTAGCAAAGAATGAGGTTGAAGAAAAACAACCAACACATGAAATTATCGAACCTCAAACCATTACAGAAAAGGTTGATTCCACGCCTAAAGTTGTTGAAACTGGTTATTCAAATCTAACAAATCACGTGTTGCATCTAATCACAAGAAAAGCTATGACATCACGTGACATACAAATCACACTAAAAAAGAGTAGAGAGCATACTTCAAGATTAATGAAGAAATTATTTGAAGAGGGTTTGGTCCAAAGAAATACAGAAACTAAACCATACACATATTCAATTACTGAGAAAGGGATTTCAAAGGTTGAAGATGATCAAAGTGCTCCAACTATTACCCAATAAACTTTTGAAGTATTTTTTGTTGATTTTACTAGTATTTTCCTCAAAAATAATCTAATTCATTATTAATTATAATTTAATTAAATTATTAAATTATATATATTATTGAATTATAATCACTTTATGTCTATACAAGATAACGAAGTTTTAGTAAAAATCACATCTGCTGGAACAATTTCTATCCCAAAACAGTTTAGAAAATACATGGATGTTCAAAAAGGAGAATATGTTAAGTTAATTCTTGGAAAAGATAGATTGATTGTTAGAAAAATTGTTATTTCTTAAATTGATTAT
>JAANXA010000015.1 GCA_018263505.1 Candidatus Nitrosopumilus sp. | reverse complement strand
TGAATTCAAAGATTTTTGGGATTTTAGTAGTTTTAGCTCTAATTTCTTTTGTGCCTATTGCTAATGCACAAATCTCAATAGGTGAAAAAGCTTCACAAAAATCAGTTGAAGTTATGATTGATGAGGACGGAAAAGTTCATGTAAAACATGTTATTCATTCATCAAGTTTGCCAAAGAATCTTGATTTGATTTATGGAACAGTATCAAATATTTCAGTGATGAATGAGCAAGGAAATGAATTACAATTTGGTACCGTTAGTGGTACTAATTCAATTTTACTTAATCCATCAAATGAAAAATTAATAGTAGAATATGATCTTGAACATGTACTAACTAAAGTGAATAATGTATGGACATGGAGTTTTCAATATTTAGAGACAACATCATTTATTTTTTCTGAAGAAGTAGATTTAATTTTCGTAAATGAAAACCCAATAAAATTAGATGAGAAAAAAGGAATTGCATGTCATGGATGTCAAATGATTTTAGAATATTCAATTGAACAACCAACAATTTTAAAAAATGTTAATTGGGAAAATAATGAATTTTTAGTTGAGATACAAAGTCATAATGATGTTAATGAATTTAATTTTGATCAACCAACAAAAAGTATTACTTTTGATGTAGTTGAAAAAAATCAATTCATTACAATTATTATTCCATTAGAATTGTTATGGGAACCATATTCAGTTTTTCTTGATAATGAAAAAATTCCATATCATACATATTTCAATAACGGAACTCATGTTTGGTTGAATATGAAACCCGAAAGTGCAGGACAAATAATGGTAATTGGGACTACAGTGATTCCTGAATTTCCAATAGTTGCTCCATTGGCAATTGGATTTTTAATAATTATTGCAATTCCATTTATGAAAAAAATTAATCTCCACTAGAACCACATGAACAAAATCCATATTCATCAATTCTAATATTACATATAGGACATTTTTCACCATATTCTACTTCCCATGGTTCTTTTCCAAATAATTTGAAATGATCATCAATTTCTAATGGAATATCTCTCTTTTTGTCCAATGATTTGTATAAGTCTTATAACTATACATCAGTGTCGGTAAAAAATTATGAAAATTGAATGTGGTTGTCACTGTATTAAATGTAAAAGTACAAATCTTGAATCAAATAGAATTGATGAAATTGAAAAAGATGGGTATTTTGATATGCATCACACATGTAATCAATGTAAAACACACTTTGATCATTTAGATGGTGAAATTTTTACTAATTGTGAAAAATGTTCTTATTCATCTAATTAGCAATTAGTGAATCTTTAATGTAATAACGAGTTCTATTTTCATGAGAATTTTTCATTATTTCTTTAGTTGATGCCATTTTTGCTAGTGCCTTTGATACATCTAATGGACTTGCTGCCCAACCATATTCTCTAAGTTGTTGAACAGTTTCAGTAACAGTTTTTGGAGCATCAAAAAATTTACTAGTCTCTAAAATTCGTAATTTTGATTTAATTTCACTAGTTGTGATATACTTTGGCTCATTAAACTCAGGTTCAAATACTTCTACATCATCCAAAAATTCTAAACCAGATTGTGTTGGTTGTTCAAATTTTGTTGAATTTGTAGAAGATTCATCTTCAAAAACAATTTTTGCTTGATTCTCCGGTAAGTGATTTGAAATATTATCAATTATTTCACCAATTGTTCGATTATCAACATAAAAATCTCTAGAATCTACTTCTATTTCATTTTCTCCTATCTTTAGTTTAATTCTAGCCAATGACTGATTATTGTTCAATTTTGATTTATTTCATTAGCTCTAATGTGCTTAGAGAATAAATCAAAAAATTTACACAATTTTTAACCATCTTTCTATTCAAATTGGGAATTTTTGGTAGTTTCAGCCCAAAATCATTTAAAATATTTTTTTTAACTTAGAATTACAGAAAATATTAAAATATAATTAAATTATAAATTGAATTTTTTATAAATGATAAAAAGTTATGATATGATTTTTACATATTAATTTTATTTTTGTTCATTGATTCTTGTTTGTCTAAAAATTAACAAGCAATAGAATTTATACATCAAAAATGATTTTTTTTTAATGCTTACTGTTTTTGGTTCAACAGCATTAGACACTATTAGAACACCAAAAAAAACATTGAAAAATGTTTTAGGTGGTGCAGCTACATTTGCTGCAATTTCAGCAAGTAATTTTGTAGATACTGGATTAATTGCAGTTGTTGGAAAAGATTTTCCAAAAAAACATCATCAAACTTTATCCAAACGTCTTGATTTACAAGGTTTATCTATAAAAAAAGGTAAAACGTTTCGTTACGATGGAAAATATGATAATACACTAAGTACAAGATCAACTTTGAAAACAGAATTAAATGTACTTGAAGATTTTAAACCCGTTGTTCCAAAAGACTATAGAAAATCACAATTTGTGTATCTTGCAAATAATGATCCTGAACAAAATACATTATTATTAAAAGAATTTGATAAGGTTAAATTTTCAATGTGTGATACTATTGATTTTTGGATTTCCACGAAAAGAGAATCAGTTATCAAAATGATAAAATCTGTAGATGCTGTTGTGATAAATGATGAGGAAGCTAAACTTCTCACAAAAGAATTCAATCTAATCAAATGTGCAAAAAAAATGATGAAATGGGGAGCAAAATATGTAATTATTAAAAAAGGTGAGCATGGTTCTCTAATGTTTTATGATGATATAATTTTCCCAACTGCTGGATTTTCATTAGAAGATGTAGTAGATCCTACAGGTGCAGGTGATTCTTTTGCAGGAGCAATGATAGGATATCTTGCAAATAAAAAATCAACTACATTATCAGAAATAAAAAAATCAGTAGTTTATGGAAATGTGTTAGGATCATTTGCTGTTGAAAGATATGGATTGGATGGATTGTTAAAGATCAAAAAAGGAGATATTTCAAAACGAATTAAAATATACGAAAAGATGATTAGATTCTAAAAAGATTTAAGTTTAATAATTTTCCAAAATAATTTATCGTTGCCTGAAGAAAATTCACAAGATAGATTAGATACAATTTTCAAATTACAAAAAGGATTATCAAAAATGATGAATCTTGACAGATATCCTAAGGATTCAGAAGGTAGAATTTCTGCATTAAGTACTGCAATAATGCACGAAGCAGTAGAATTACAAAGAACAACAAATTGGAAATGGTGGAAAACTCCAACAAAGTTTGATGTATCTGATGCAAGAGAAGAATTAATTGACATTTGGCATTTTGTTGTTCAGGCTTCACTTGAGCTAAATTTGACACCAGATGATATTGTAGAAGAATACAGAAAGAAAAATGAAGTTAATAGAGAAAGACAAAGAAATGGATATTAGTAGATTTTAATTTTTTCTAAAATTGTTTTGAAATTAATTTCATCAATCAAGTTTACTAATGTTATATTATTTTGAAAATATTATATTTTAGATTTTGAAACAGTGAGATACGGATATGGATTATCAGAATCAATAATTTTATTATTTTTGTCAATTCCATTTTTATGTAATTGAAATAATGAATGTTCAAATTTTTGACCCCAAACTTCTTTTCCGCATACGAAAATGATCTGGATTTTTTGATGTTCATTGAAATTTAATGATTAAATCGATTCCTTTATTTTCTGATAATATCTGCCTACAATGAATATGTGATTAAAAAATCCAGGATCAGAGATTTTTGAGTAAATTTACGCTTGAGTGTGCAAACTATAACAGATGAATTTGAATTGCTTAGATAGTATTATTTAGAAATTTGTAGGATAACCTTACAGATTTTTCCAATTACTTCACCAAAAATATTCACAATATGTCATGTATAGTTTTAGCAATAAATTCAATGTTAGTTTTAGTTACTTTTGGATGAATTGGTAAAGATACAACATGTTTTGAAGCCCAATCAGTTATTGGAAGATTTGTTTTAAGTTTGTAAAAAGGAGTTTTGTGTACTGGTGTTGGGTAATATGAAACTGCACCAATTCCTTTCTCATTAAGTTTTTTCACAAAAGAATTACGTTGTTTTGTTGTAATTGTATAAAGATACCAATTGACATTTTCATTTTTTTGTTGTTGTGGTAATTGAATGTTAAGATCAGATAATAATTTTGATAAAAAATTTGCATTATTTTTTCTAATTTTCAAAAATTTGGGAAGTTTTTTCATTTGTACTGTAGCGATAGCTGCATTGATTTCAGATAATCGTAAATTCAAGCCAAATATTTTTGTGTCATATCCATGAACCATTCCATGATTTCTTATCATCAATAATTTATCACGTAATTTTTTATTGTTAGTTACAATAAAACCACCTTCACCAGAAGTCATCACTTTTGCAGGATACATACTAAAACATCCCATATCAAAAAAAGTTCCAGTATGTTTTCGTTTATAGGTAGAACCTAAAGATTGTGCAGCATCTTCAATTATAGGTAAATTGTATTTTTTAGAGATTTCATCAAGTCTTTCTATATTTGATACATTCCCATATAGGTGAACTGGAATAATTGCACGTGTTTTTTTTGTGATCTTTTTTTGCAAATCATCAGGATCTATAGTGAAATTTTCCTTTAGTATATCAACAAAAATTGGTTTTGCTCCAGTAGATACAACTGCATTTGCAGTGGCAACAAAAGTAAATGAAGGAACCAAAACTTCATCTCCAGGTCCTATATCTAATGCATAAAGAGCAGCCTGTAAAGCGGCAGTTCCTGAATTAACGGCAATTACATATTTTGATTTTACAAAAGATGAGACAGATTTTTCAAAAATTTGAACATGTTTTCCACCTTGATTAGCAGCTGAAGTTAAAACACCATTTCTAAGAATGGATGTTACTGCAGTAATCTCTTCTTTATCAACTAAAGGAATGTTAATTGCAATTTTCAATAGAAATTCTGTTCATAACTAGTCTATAAATCTCCTTGAAGAACCATGAATTTTTATATTTCAAAATTTGGCAAACGGCATTATGAAACCAAGACATCTTGAAAAAACAGATTCAGGTTACAAAGTTTATCTATACATTTTTTACATTTGTGGATTCATTATGACATCTTCACTAATTTTTGGCGTATATGTCACAATGATAGAATGGTTAGAAAATGGAACTTATGTAATGGGTGAGGCAATTCATAATACAACAATTCCTTTTGAAAATTTTGCCAGAGTTACAACATGGATATTTTTCTCGACAATCATTGGATGGTATTGTGTGACCAGAATAGGTTGGAGAAGAACAGCAGGAGATAAAATTGTTGGAACACGAATGGCTTTACTCCAATTAATGTTATTGGGATTTTCAATAATTAGTCTTTATGAAGTGTTGTACAATTTCACAGTGTTAAATGCACAGATTACTGCAGGAGTAATTAATGGAATGGTTCCAGATATAGATAGATTATCAGTTGCTTATCCAGATCCGGACAGACCGTGGAATTTAGTTTTTGCAACTAAAGTATTTCTTGCTGCTTTTATTATCAGTACACATGCATTTTATCTCAGTATAAAACCTAGAAAAAGTCTTGATGAATAAGAAATTAGGGTTATAGATCCATAGATTCACAGTTTTAGTTAAATTTGATATGAATTACATGTAAAAAGTATTTTTTATAGTATGACTTATTTTTAATATGGGATTTTTTGGATCTAAGAAAAATGAATTAAAATGTAAAAAATGTGGAACTGTTCTTTCTGATTCTAGTAGATTAAAAAAACATCAAGAAATTGCACACAGTAAGAAAAAAGAAAAGTGCAGGACATGTGGAACTGAATTTAATACTCAAGAAGAGTTAAGAAAACATAAAAAAAATTGTAAATAATGATTTAGAAAATAAAAATCATGATTTTTTGACTAACGTTTTAGTGCTTTTTCTATGGATTCCAAATTTTTGATTTCATTTTTGGAATTCATTGTAAGCGTTTGTATCATTTCTGGACCTAATTGAACAGATTGTTCAGGTAATAATTCTAGAAATTTATGAAGTCCTTTCTTATAATTTTCAATTAATTCTAATCCTTCTTCAAGAGTCATAATTAATGAAAACTTAGCAAATATTCATAGGTTTCATTTTGACAATTGTTTTGAATAACTTTATAGGTTTACAGCTTAAAAGTTGATTTGATTTGGATATTACAGAAAAAATAGACTTAATTCAAAGACCACCAACTGAGGAAGTTGTTACAAATAATGAACTAATTGAATTATTTCAGACAAATTCATCTCCAAAACATTACATCGGTTTAGAAATTTCAGGATTCTTACATCTAGGCAGTTTAATTAGTACAGGTTTCAAAATTAATGATTTTGCAAAAGCTGGTGTAAAATGTAAAATTTTTCTTGCAGATTGGCACACTCTAATTAATGATAAATTAGGTGGAGATTGGGAAACAATATCGAAAGTTTCAAAATATTATCAAGATGCATTCAAACTAGTTTGTCCGGATGCAGAAATCATTTTAGGTTCAAAATTATATGAAGAGAAAACAGAATATTGGTCTGAGCTTGTTAAATTTACAAAACATATGTCAATTGCTAGAACAATGAGAACTCTAACAATAATGGGGCGTTCTGAAGATGATAAAAAAATCGATGTTGCAAAATTGCTTTATCCAGCAATGCAAGCAGTTGACATTCATTCTTTAGACATTGATATTGCTCATGCAGGTATGGATCAAAGAAAAATCCACATGTTAGTAAGAGAAATTTTTCCTAAAATGAAATGGAAAGTTCCTGTAGCTGTTCACCATAAATTGTTGCCAGGACTATCAAAACCTGCAGATAGTGGAGATTCTAAACTATTAGGAAAAATGAGTAAATCAGATCCAAATTCAGGAATTTTTATTCATAATACTGATAATGAGATAAAGAAGAAAATTAGTAAAGCATGGTGTGAAGAATCAAATATTATAAACAATCCATTATTAGAAATTGCAAAAACGGTAATTTTTCATGAATTTAATGAAATGAATGTTGAAAGGCCAGAAAAATTTGGCGGTAATATTTCATATTCAAATTATAATGAACTTGAAGCTGATTTTGTGGAAAATAATTTACATCCAGGAGATTTGAAACAAACAATCAGTGATTATTTAGTAAAAATCATTTCGCCGATTAGAGAAAAACTAGATCTTAGTGAAGAATTACATGAAACAATTAGGAAAAGTTTCTAGACTTTAAGATTTAGATTAGTTTGTTCTTCTAAATTATATTTTGATTTGTATCCTCTAGGGTTTATCATTAAATCTTTGTAAGTGTAAGTTGAAGAATTTCCTATTATCACAGTACTAATCATACCTAAAGTATCTGAATGACTAGGTAGATTTTCTAAATCAGTCATTACTACTGTTTCAGATTCTCTAAATGCTCCCTTGATAATTGCAACAGGTGTAGTAAATTTTCTATATTTTAGAAGAATTTCTCTAGTTTTTTGTAATTGATGAACTCTTTTCTTACTGGCTGGATTATAAATTACAATTACAAAATCACCTTTTGCTGCAGCTTCAACTCTTTTTTCAATTACTTCCCAGGGCACTAACAAATCACTCATACTTACTACTGCAAAATCAGTCATTAAAGGGGAACCAATTATTGATGCACATGAATTAAGTGCAGAGACACCTGGAATAATTTCAACTTTAAGATCATCTTTTGGATTCCAACCTGTTTCTGCAAGTGTTTCATAAATTAAACCAGCCATTCCATAAATTCCAGGATCTCCACTTGAAACAAGTGAAACAGTTTTTCCAGATTTTGCTAAATCAATACATTGATGAGCTCTTTCAACTTCTTGAGTCATAGCATATCTATGAATTGTTTTTCCTTCAATTAAATTAGAAACTAAATTAACATAAGTTTCGTATCCAACAATTGTATCACTTTCAACAATTGCTTTTTTTGCTCGAAATGTCATATGTTCATTGCTACCAGGACCAACACCAACGATGTAAAGTTTTCCAGTCAATTTTGAAATGAATTTTTTTTCAAGTAATTTATCCGTTTAGTGAAGTGATTATTGAAAAGGATCTATTAATGGGAAATTAACTATATGATCATTATTCATTGGTCGTGCAATACTTACAGACAATAAATCATCTGAACGAAATGAATCAATGTCAGAGACAGTTTCAAGGATTTTTGCCGAATTTTCATTATTCCATTCTACTAGATATATTTTCCAAATTGGACTGTAATTTTTTTCATCAAGTGATGTTGAAGCAATTCCTGGTTGAAATCCTAAAGGACCTGAACCCTTAATCCCGTTTTTGAAATGAAATAAATCATTTGCAGATGAATGTGTAATTAAGTTTGATAATTTTGGTGATGATACCACTCCCATCATTTTTGCAGGACCTGAAGGTGTAGCATCAGTTACAATATAGTAAATAGTTCTACCATCTGGGCCCCAACCCCTATGAGCTACAAATGTTACAACAAGATCTTCTTCATTAATTTCTATTATTTGACCATCATTATATGATATATTATCAATAACTGCTTCTTCAGAAATAATTTTCATTTGTCCATCTGGCCAAACAATTTGATGTGTGTTTAAAACAATTCCAGTTGCATTAAATTTGATTCTACCACTTTCTTTTGCATTAATTATTTCTTCAGGTGATTCAAAAATGATTTCTTTTTGTCCTTTTTTCCATGTAACTTCAATTACAGAATTTAATGCAGTATATTCTGATTCTTGTGAAGGGGTATTTGAAACCACTTCATTTTGGAATCCAAAAATACCATCTCCTTTAACTCCATTTTTGAAAACAAATAATTTCCCAAGTACATCATTTGGCACATCAGAGATAATTGATGAAAATTCAACATTCCAATTTTGTTTTTCAGTAATAGTTTGTGCATAGTCTTTGTCACTACTATCAGTAATAATGTAAAGAACTTGATTTTCATTATAGATTCCTTTATGCATAGGAATTGTAACTGGAATGTTTACTCTAGAAAGTAATGATGTTGGTTCTTTTTTTTCAAATTCAGTTTTTTGTGAAATGATATCAATTGGTAATCCACGTATCCAGCCATCAATACTTACAGTTGAAGTAAATTTTTTTGAATCTGTTGAATGTAATGCTAATGCAGACCCTGTAAATTCAAAAGAACCAGATTTTTTTTCTGAATCAATTAAAGATAGTCCATAGATTGTGTTCCCATCAACAGTCCATGTAGATTGACCTCTTGCATCATCAGAATCAATTTCATGTAAAACAGCTACTTGAACAGGTTCACTTGATGTAAACGTCATTGAACCATCATAGAGAGTTCCTTTGTTTGGTGGAAGAATTAGTGATAATTGATGATTTTGATGTCCCTGACCAGGATCTTCTGAAGATGTAATTGTTTGAGTAAAGTGAATTTTTTTTCTAGAACCAGCATCAACAAATTGATCAGAAACTACAGAAAATGAAACCAAACTTGTTACAAAAATTCCAATAATTAGAAAAGATAGTAATTTTTTCAATAAATTTGATTAAAATAATTGCCTTAAATGATTTTATTTTAGTGAATTTTATCTAGAGTAAATGCATTGTGTAATGCACGAACTGCAGAATTTGCATCAGAATTTTTTACAACAAACGCTAGATTAAGTTCAGACGAACCTTGTGTAATCATAGACACGTTTACTTTATTTTTCTGAATTGCAGTAAAAACTTTGGATGCAACTCCAATTGTACCTCTCATACCTGATCCAATTAAAGCAATTATTGATACATCAGTCGTAACTTCTAATCTTTTGATAATTTTTCCTAATAATTCCATTTCCAAAGAACTAGTTGCTTTATCTAGATCAGTGTTCTTTACAACTATAGTAATACTAGATTCAGATGGGTTCTGTGAAATCATCATTACATTTATTCCAGCTCGGGCTAATGTCTCAAATATTTTTGCTGCAGTGCCAGGATTTCCAACCATACTACCACCTCTAATATCGATTAATCCATTATTTTTGACATAACTAACACACTTTACAGTATTTTTTACAGTTTTAGAAGGAGATGATGAGACTAATGTTCCTTCATTTTTTACATTAAAAGAATTTCTTATCTTCATTGGTATTTTCTTTGTTAATAGAGGTTCAAATGTTCGTGGATGAATTTGCTTTGCTCCAAATAGAGCCATTTCAATTGCTTCAACATATGAAACCTCTTTGATCAATTTTGCATTTTTTACAATCTTGGGATCTGCTGTCATTAATCCATCAACATCACTCATTAACCAAATTTCATCTGCTTTAATCGAAGAGCCTATAATTGTTGCAGAATAATCAGAGCCACCTCTACCAAAAGTAGTAACATGTCCATGTTGATCTGCTCCAGCAAATCCACCTACAACTGGAATTGTTTTCTTTGAAAATAATGTATCAATTACTTTAGATGTTCTTAATCTCGTTGTATCCATTAATGGTTTTGATTCACCAAAATTAGAATCAGTTACAATTCCTGCTTCTTTTCCAGTGAGTGGGATTGATTTTTTGCCTAAATCATTTAGTGCAGATGAAATTAATTTTATTGACAATCGTTCACCAAACGAAATTAAATAATCCATTGATCTTGGTGTAACTTCACCTAGTAATACCATTCCATCAATTAATGCAAGAAGTTCTGTAAAATCTTGATCTAGTTTTTTAAGTAATTTTTTTTGTATGTCAGATTTTTTTATGAGTTGTTTTGCTAACTGTTTATGTCTATTGATGATTTTTGATGCAAGTTGTTCGCCTTTTGATTTATTTTCTTTTTTTATTGATTCAGAAATTCCAATTAAATCATCTGTTGTCCCACTCATTGCAGAACAAACAACTATAGTTTGATTTTTTTTTGATAAGGAATGTAGATTTTTTGTTATTGTTTTGATATCCTTTGCAGTAGAAATTGATGTTCCACCATATTTTATTACAAGTCTCAATTCAAAATATCTAAATTTTTTAATCTTTAAATGCTTTAACTTTCCACACGTGGGGCAAGATAAAAGTGAATTCTACCTATATTTGCTACTTTAAATTCAATTCTTAGAGGTTTTGCACTTGAAAATTCACACGTAATAAAACCAGCATTTGAGCCTACTGCCTTAACTACAGGATTTAGATATTCAAGACTATAAGTTCCAACACTATCCTCTTTTGAGGAAATTTCTTCAATATCTTTATCGTCTTTCTCCAAATCAATTACAACTTCTCCAGAATCACCTTTGCCTGAAAAATCGGCATTAGAATCATTTGTTTGAATAGTAAGATAGTCAGATACAACTTGTACATCTCCCAAAATTTTATCAAACTTTGAAGACGATAAAACGATTTTTGATTCATATGGAATTTTTGGTAATGGTGTATCTGTTGCAGAACTTTCAATTAAACGCATTTTGTATTTTTTATTTTTTCCAACTGTAACAAGTAACATGTTTTGATCAGAAATACTTATTTCAATACTATCTTTTTTATCTGCTCTTTTGATAAGTTTTGAAAATTCATCTATTCTTACTCCAAATTTAACATCACTATCACATTCATATTTTTCAAATGCAGAGTTTGGCCAAGAAATATCAATTAATGCAACATGTGAAGGATCCATTCCTCTAAAAGAAATTCCTTCAGCAGTAGCAACAAAAGTTGCTTCTTCTACAAGTGTAGAAATTGCAGATATGATTGCTTTGAGATCATCTGAACCACTTGTTTTTGCTTCAAAAGTCAAATCAATTTTTGTGACTCAAAGTTCCAGTTAAACGTTATGTGTAATCACGCCAAGTGTATTTACATTTCTGACAACGATAAAATCTGGTTGTTGGTTCATCTGCACTTCTAGTTTGAAACATCCACCAAACTGCTTCATCATGTCCACATTTTTCACAATCCATTTTAATTGTAGGATTTGATTCTTCCCCTTCATTTCCTTCAAAAGTTAAAAGTGAGAAATCAGGTTCTTCTTCTTGAACAACTTTTTTTGTTTGTGAAATTTTTTCACCTTCAGTATAACCACATTTTGAGCATTGTAGGCCAGAATCACCTTTTTTTAATTTAACCTCACATTTGGGGCAAAACTTCAATCTAACTTACCTGAATTTTTGAATTGATTAATTTTTTGAATTCTTCAGAAATTTTTATTGCTGTATCTGTTGCTTTTTTGATTTCTCCTAATGGTTTTGAGTTAGAAGAAATTCTCATCCAGATTTCATCCTTTAAAGGATGTTTTACAATTACACCTGCAAAATCCACACTTGATTGTTTTAAAAGCTCATGTTGGATAACATACAGTAGTCCGATATCAGCATCTTTCATTGAAAGACTCATTTCTTTTGATTCAGAATTTATTACTTCAATGTTCATGTAATCCAAAAAAACACTTATTGTGGATATAAATCATGATGATCAGTTAAAAATGGGGGAAAGTCGTATTTCAGATATAAAACTAGTAAAATCTAAGGATCAATACTCTTCTGATGAAAATATTGAGATAAATGTCCAATTTTCAATAGAAGGGGATCTTAGAGATTCATTTAATGAGGTAAATTGGACTAAAGCATACAACAATTATGACGCATCATTTAAGATGAAATATGGAATCAAACTAACATCTGGTGGATTCAGAAAAAAGGAATTAGGTAGAACTATTGATACCTATAGAAAAGCATCTATTTTTTGGACTCGAAATCCAAAGCTAGTCAATCCAATGAAAGATAGAAGAATATGGGTTCAAGTTGCTAAAAATTTTGAACCATTTATACGATTAACAGAGGATGATGTAAAAGAAGAATTATTTGATTTTAATGAGAAATTTGTGTTCAAAGCATCAGATTTGGGAGAAGGTAATCATAAAATTGGTTCTGAAGCATTTGCATCATGGCAAAAACATGATTATACAGAACCTGGTAATATTAAAAATAATTCTAATGAAATTGAAATTTCAATCAATTAGGGATATAAGGAACTTTTTGAGTGAAATATTATGGCAAAATATGATGGTCTATTAGGGCAACCAATACTTGAAATTGAAGAACCAGATAAAGAGGGCGGAATTACATTTATTCTTAAAGATAACAGATTTTTGTTTATTAAAGCAGTTGACGGAAAAATTGAAACCGTTTCAATTCCAGAATAGGTGAGTAAAATGGAAAAATTTGATGCAATCAAAATGTCAGAACTTGTCAAAGTTGAAGACTCTGATGCAAATGATGAATTAACATTATTTTTTCAAGAAAATAAAACTTTGAAAATTAAAATCGTTGATGGAAAATTAGTTTCAGAATTTGTTAATTAATTTTTAACATGTTTTTCAAAAAAACCAATAGCTAATTCTTGTACATCAGATTGAATAGAACCAGGTCTTTCATTTCTTATTTTATCGATTGCTTTTTCTGCTGAAAATTTCTTATATTTTACAAAATAACATGCAAGAATTGTTCCAGCTCTTCCCAAACCTGCTGCACAATGAACCATTACAGGTTGATTGTTAGAAATTTGTTCATGAATAAATTCTACTGCTGAATCAATTTCATCCATATTGGGTGCATGAAAATCAGGTGTAGGCACATGCAGATAATTAATTTTTTCAGTCCAATTATCAGGTAAGGAATTTTCAGTCATAGTAACAATAGATGTAACACCTTTGTCTAAAAGCCAATTGAATTCATCAAAACTTGTAGGAAATCCAGAACCAGCAAGTTTTTGATCAATTAACCATGAGAAGTTTGTGGGTTTTTTTGTTATTTTACCATGAACTTTTCTCCAAATATTTCCAGGTTTACTCATTAAACCTATTCAATGCTTACCTGTTTTTAGCATTGCGAAATTATTTGAACATAATGTTAAGATGCTATTGCTCTAACAGGGGAACCTGTTGCATCTTTGAGTTTTAATGGGAGAACTGTGAAATTGAATTCTTTTGTTGGTATTTTATTTAGATTTGTTAAATTCTCTACAATCAAAATATTATTTTGTGAAAAAATATTATGAACATTAAATGAATCATCTTTTCCAATATCAATACTTGGGGAATCAATTCCAATCATATTGACTTTTTTTGATACAAGATATTTAGCTGAAGATGAATCTAATCCAGGATTTTCTGTAAAATAATTATTTTTTTTCAAATTTTTTTGCCATCCAGTATAAAAGAAGATGGAAGAAGCGTAAGGAATTTTAAAATTATTTTTTTCAAATGAAACTATATCAGATTTTGTTATAGGTGAATTTTTTGTTTTTTCTAATTTGATCAAAATTGCTTTTCCCAAAAGTCTATCAAGTGGAATTTGATTGATTTTAATTCCATTCTTTGAAAAATGGTATGGTGCATCCAAATGAGTTCCAGTATGTGAACTTAAAAATAATAATTCAAGATTGTATCCGTCATTTTTTAATTCAGTCCAATTGATGAATTGTGGCTTTGGTGAACCAGGAAAACTTGGAATAAGTTCAGATATTGTCAGAGTCAGATCTATTGGTTTCATATCAATAGAACCCAGTTAGTGATTAATCAGTTTTTGAATCATCAAAAGTTAAATACTCATTGATGAGAATTTTCGTGTGCCTATTGCGTATGTTTTATTAAATTCAGATTTGGGTTCAGATGAATCAATCATCAATGAAGTAAAACAACTTCTTGTAGATGAAAGTATTACCTATGAAGTCCAAGGTGTTTATGGTGTATATGATATTGTTTTGAAATTAATCTCTGATGATGCCGAAAAGTTACGTGCAATAATTACAAATAAAATTCGAAAGATTAGTAAAATTCAATCAACATTAACCATGATGGTTATTGAAGAACAAGAAAATCTATAATTTCTTAATTGTGTCAATTACCTGAATAATTTGAGATTCTGTATTAAAAAAATGAGGAGAAGCTCGTACAATTTTTGTATCAGAAATTTCTCTTACAGCTAAAATAATATTTTGTTTTTCAAGTTTATCAACTAGTTGTTGTGTATCAATTCCTTTAATGTTAAAAGAAACAATACTTGTTCTATCATTTGGATTCTCAGGTCCATACAAAATAATGTTTTTAATTTTTGATAATTCTTCTCTAAATAAATTAGAAAGTGATTTATTTTTCTTATGAATATTTGTCATACCAAATTTTTGTAAATAATTTACAGATGATTCTAGTCCTACAATTCCTACATAGTTTCTAAAACCAGTTTGGAATTTATCAGGAATTTCTTTGAAAGCAAGTTTTGTTTCATCATAAATAATTGCAGATTCACCACCAATAGTTTGTGGTTGTAATAACTCACTTGATTTTCTACTACAATAAAATAAACCAGTGCCCATTGGACCACATAACCATTTTGATCCATTAAATGACATAAAGTCACAATTAATTTCAGATACATCGATATTATCTATACATCCTATAGTTTGTGCTGCATCAAGAAAAAATGAAGATCTTTCTTTAATTATTTTTCCAATTTTGTTTACGGGTAAAATTGAGCCTGTATTATACAAAGCATGACTCAATGCTACAAGTTTTGTTTCATTATCAATTAAGGATTTCAAATCATTTAATTTGAAAAACCCATCTTTATCTATAGATAAATTTTTGATAGAAATTTTCTCTTTTAATTTAATCCAAGGATAAAGATTTGAATGATGTTCATGTGTCATTCCACGAATGATGATATTTGATTTATCATTAAATGATAATCCATTTGCTACAAAATTAATTCCATCAGTTGTACTTTGAGTAAGAATAACTTCATCAGGTTGACAAGAAATTATTTGAGCAATTATTTTTCTAACTTTTCTTAATTTTTCAGTTACGAATGATTCTGAATCTTTTGAATCAGGACCAATTGAATTGTATGAAATAAGAAAATCTTTCATGGCATTAATACTCTGTAAAGGCATAAGAGATACAGATGCATTATTTAAGTAAATTTTATCAGATTTGGGAAAATCAGCAGAAATATCTTTTGATTCTAAATTCATTATTATATCTGTAAAATGCTAAAGTTGTGTTGGATAAAAGTCCTGAGTGGATTTCGGATAATAATTTAATACATATTCAAAATGAATTTAGAAAAAATATTCCAAGTATTCTATTATGTTCAGAACCATTCCATAAAACAGAATTTCTTTATAGATTGATCAATTCGGTAGATAATCCAATAATTTTAGTAGATATGGATTTACTTTATTCAGGATACGTAAAGTCAGGAATGATTCAAAAGAAAAATAATCTGATTATTTTTAATCCTGAAAAAACAGATTGGAAGGAAAAAGTATTAGAAATTCTCACAAAAGTATCAAAAGAGAAAATTTTAGTAATTATTGACTCTTTTAATGGGGTTTACAATATTTTTGATGATCTTGAATCTGTTAGATTCATCAATTCATGCATAATGCTACTATCCACACTTGGAAAAAATAGTGATTCATCAATTATTGTTACTGCAATGGCTAGAAAAAAAGAGAATAATGAATGGGCAGTATCACCAGGAGGTAAGCAGATAATCAAATCAAAAAATACAGGAGTATATTTTCTTAAAAAAATTGAAGAAGAATTGGTATTATCTAATATAGATAAGGTAAATTCAAAAATTTACAAAATAAAAACAAAATAATTTCTATTTTTTAGGCGATCAAATCTTCAAACACCGTTATAGCTCACAATTTTTAGATAAATGTTATAAGTGTCGAATCAAGGATTATTTTCATAATGCCAGTAGCAATACTTCCAGACATCAGTGAACAGATGTGTATCGGATGTGCACTTTGTGTAGAAATCTGTACAACTCTTGGTCCAGATGTCCTTAGAGTAAAACCAGTTGAAGGCTGGAAGAGAGGTAAAGCATTTGTATTTTATCCAGAGAGATGTATTACAGATGGTGCATGCATCGGTGTATGCCCAACTAAAGCAATCTTTTGGATGAGACCAATGGACTTTACAGTCGGACAACCAGTCCCACTCCATAAAGACTCAGTCTTCGTTAAAGGTTGGACTGAATTAATCGATTAGATTAGTTCAATCAATTTTTACTTCTTTTTTATTATTTTATGATTAAATGGCACTAGATTTTGCTTCTGATGTATCAGGTTTTCTCTTTAACCAAAATAATGCTGCAATAAACATAACACCTGGAATGAGAATTATGAATATCATTAATTCATAATACATTGTTAATCTTTGAGCAGGTTTAATATGAAAAGCCTCGTGAGTTGTTTTTTCAGGATTGTCATAAACAGCAGTGGTAAAATCCACTGAACGTTGCTGTTTGTTTTCAATTTCTCCAAATACAGTAACGCCTTCTTCAGCTAGAATTGAAGATGAGTGAATTCCATTTATTCTAATTACAATTGATCCAGAATCAGTAAAAACAAAATTTCTGTAATCACCACCAATTTGACTTAGTCCTGTATCATGAAAAATTTCTTTCCCATTTTGAAAAATTGTAAAGTCATAATTCATTTTTGCTAAATTTGAATTTGTTTTTGGATCATAGAATTGATATACAAATTGAATTTTTTCGTGTGTTTTGAGTACAGGTGGTTCCCATGCTAAATTTACTTCAATATTACGATCTGGCGTATATTGTAATAAAGGAAATTCCAATTTTTTACCTGTTGAATCATGAGGATAGTCTGGAATTTCTTTTTCAACAATTACAATTCCTTCCATCCAAGGATGAATTATACAAAAATAAGAAAAAGTTCCTGATTTTTTAAATTCATATGACCACGATTCTCCTGGAGAAAAATTTCCACTATCAAATAATCCATCAGGATTACCAAATTGCTTATTATCCATCCAACCAAATCTTCCAGCACTATCTCCACTAGTTACAGTATGACCTTCTCTATCATCATTATACCAAGTAATTTTATCGCCTACAGTGATAAAAATTTGAGGAGGATCATACCAAACTTCTGCAGGTGTATTTAATTCTGGATTATATGCTCCAAATGGAATATCAATGATGTATTCTTCTGCATATACAAAAGAAAATGACAATGAAAAAACCAACATTAGAAAAAAAATCAATTGCATATTCTTAATGGGTTTTTATCGTATTTGACTATTAGAGTAATTTTTCAAAAATGATTTTTTTGATACAGCATATCCTACAAAGTCATGTGTAGATGAAACTGAGTCATTAGAAATTTTTTTGAACGTAAATCTATCAAAATCTTTCACTACATCATAAAAGGCCTCACCAATAACTATACCATTAACAGATGAGCTTCGATTAAGTTTAGCACATCTATTTACTGTGGTTCCAAAAATATCATCAACAGATGACGTTGAAGACTTTGCAATTCTTACCATTCCATATGTTGCACTGATTCTATAATTTAATTGAGGTAAATTTTGTTCATCTAACTTTTCTATAAGATTTGTATGTTCGGAACTTAATGTTAAACAACAATCTAGACATTTTTTTAAAATAATATCTTCTTTTGAAGAATCCACTACAAAATAAAAAAGAAGTGCATCTCCTATGTTTTTTACAACAACCCCATCATATTTTCTAATAATTGTGCCCATGAAATTTATGAATATTTTGTAGAATTCACTTGCCTCTGAATTAGAAAGATTTGAGCAAATTTTTGTAGAATTAATAATATCTACCATTCCAACACAATATTTTTCACTTCGATCAGAAAATTGTAACAATATATCTTCTTGTTGTTTAATTACATCCTCTTTTTCTTTAATCTCAATTAATGATTCTAGTAATTTTTGCGCCATTAAATCAAATGCAGAAGAAAGTTCTCCAATCTCATCTTTTGTTTTAATATTAGTTCTTACATCAAAATTTCCACTAGCAATAGTGTTTGCAGCACTTTTTAATTTTATCAAAGGTCTTGAAATTGTTTTTGATATAGCAAAAGTGAAAATACTCATTACTATTGTGATAATTATTCCTGTTTGAATAATTCTATCTTGCAAAATGTTTATTGGTTTTTCTATTTCAGTTTCATCAATTTCAGCAAGTAAAACAATTCCTAAATCATTTGCACAATAAGAAGAGCCATAAATTGGTACACCTCTATAATCAAGATAAAATCCCAAATATTCCTGATTTTCATTAAAACATTTTTGGACAGCAGTTGTATCTACCACTTGTTGAAAAATTGCATTTTCAAAAAATCTTGATTCAGATAACATAATAAAATCACTATTCACAATGTACACTTCACCAGATTCTCCAAGTCCACTTCTATTAAGTAAAATATTATCCAATGCAGTTGTTCGCATTTTAGAAATAATTATTCCGATTGGTTCATCATCATATTGTTTATCTTTACTAAAAACTGGAGACACAACAATCATTTTTTTACCTGAATCAGAAGGTACAAAATCAATTAATGGATTCTGTAAACCTTTTTTGAAAAATTCATTATCTCTATAATTTTCATTTTTAATACCATCAAGAGAGAAAAAAACATTTCCAGATTTTCCAATAATTTTAACATCTTCTAATCCAACAGAGAATCCAATTAATTCTTGAAATGCTTGAACCTGAATTAAATAGTCTTTACGTTTTTTTTCTTTAATTGTTTTCAAATCATCTTGAGGAAATTTATTCATTTCAGAAATTAAAATTTGAATCATAGGATCATTTGCTAAAATGTTATTCTGTTCAATTCTGGATTCGAGAATTAGTTGTAAAGTCTCTCCACGTGCTGTTGATTCTCCAATAAGTTGATCGCCTGTTTTTTGTTTTAAAATCTCATCAGCATAATTAAAACTCAAAAATCCAGTAACTGAGAGTGAGGTTATTGATACAATCATGACTAAAAAAATGAGTTTTTTACTTAGATTAAATGAGATAGACAAATTACTTCTATGTTAATAACATTGATTTTAGTATTTTTGAATATCTATAATTATTCACCAGAATTATTCAGTGAATCAAGTTTTGAATATACAGAATCTATGATTTTTAGATAATTTGCACGTGGTTCTGTGCTTATTAAAAATAATTCTTGTGGGTTAATTGGAATACTAATCAATGTAACTATATCAAATTCAGTAATTGATGATTTTTCATGGCCAATTTTATATGCTAAATTTGTATAAAGATCTCGTTTTTGTAATGCATAATGAATTGACATTTTAACATCATCTCCTGTTAAAATTTCTTTAATACCATCTTTTTGTCCACCAGCCACTAACTCACCTTTAGTATTTGCAACACCTGCAAATCTTACTTGTTGATCAAGATCAAGAATTTGTTGTGTTAACTCATTATAATTTACAGTCAAATTATTCCTAAAAAAATAACTTTTTTCAGATAATATAGTTATTTCTTTTTGAAAAATATTTCATCTTTTTCTTTTAGATTATCTGTATACTCATCCATATCTAACATGAATTCTTCTTCATCAGAATATGCTGATTCAGCATGTTCACTAATATCCAAACCAATGTCTTCAACTTCTGGAGAAACTCTAATTCCAATTAGATGTTTAATCATTTGTAAAATTAGCCAAGTTCCACCAAAGCCCATAGCAGCAGCAACTGCAACACCTACTGCTTGAATCCAAAGTTGATCAGCATTTCCATATAGTAAACCATCAACACCACCTGGATTTATTGCGGTACTTGCAAAGATACCGATTGCTAAAGCACCTACAATTCCTGCAACTCCGTGAACAGAACTTACATCAAGTGCATCATCAATCTTTAATTTTTCTTTGAACAACACTACACCGGAGTATGATATTACACCGATTGCAATTGCAATTACAAATGAGTGTTCAACACTTACAAATCCTGATGCAGGTGTAATTCCAGCAAGTCCTGCAATTGCACCATTAATTGTAGCAACAACCGAAGGTTTTCCAGTTCTTATCCATGAAAGTCCAGCCCAAATTAAAGCAGAAACAGAAGAAGCTAAGTGAGTAACAATAACAGTATTTCCTGCTACACCACCTGAAGCAGATAATGCACTTCCTGCATTAAATCCAAACCATCCAAGCCATAGTAAGGATGAACCAAGCACAGCAAGAGGAATACTATGAGGAATCATTATGGCAGGACCATAATTTCTTCTTTTACCAAGTACTAGTGCTGCAGCTAAAGCAGCCATACCAACACTCGTGTGAATCACAATACCACCTGCAAAGTCAACAACTCCTAGTTGTGCTAACCAACCACCACCCCAAACCCAGTGAACTAGAGGATAGTAGATAAGCATAGACCATGCTGCGATAAATATTACAAATGAACTGAACTTCATTCTTTCAGCAATTGTACCTGTTAGTAAAAGAGGTGTAATTGCTGCAAACATTAATTGGAATTTAACAAATAACATACCAGGAATAGTTGGAGCGTATTGTTCTAATGGTGCATCTGACGGAACTCCTTTAAGGAATACCCAATCCATACCACCAATTAAACCAGTATTAGATTCTCCAAATGATAAACTAAATCCGAAAACAAACCACATTACACTCAGCATTGCCAAGCCAAAAAAGATCTGCATGAAAATTGATGCTGCATTTTTCTTTCTCAAAAGACCAGATTCAAAGAGTCCCAATGCAGGGATCATCAACAAAACAAGACTACCAGCAATAAGCATCCATGCTGTATCTCCAGAATCAAGTACCATTAAAGAAAAAAGTCGATTTTTAATTAATAACCATAGCTAGTATTGAATATCAAATGATAATCATTTGGTTATCAAAATGAGAAATTATATTTGTGTAATTGTCATGTAAATTGTAATGTTAAAAGTAGAAACAATACTTGGAGAAAATGATGTAATGTCAATTAGTGAAGGATTAAAAAAAGTTGGAATTGGTGGTTTAACTGTTTCCAAAGTTAGAGGTAGAGGGAAAAAACCTGCACCAGAAATCCATGCATCTAAAGGAAGTGAAATTTTTACCCCACAATTTACTGACAAATACAAAATAGAGGCAGTAATTCCTGAAGAAAAAGAAGATGATGTCATAGGCATTATCAAAGCAAATGGAAGAGTAGGTAAAATTTTCATATCTCAAATCTTACGTTCAGTAGATATTTCATCAGGTGATGAAGGCGAAGAAACAATTTGGGGATAAATAGTGAAATCGTAATGAAATTCACATTAAAAAGCAAATTATTTCAAAGACAAAAAATGCAGCCTCTTAAACTCAAAGATGTTCCAAAGGTTGCAATAATAGTAGGAATAATTATTGGGCCACCATTGATTTTTGGTTTCGTCATATGAAAATATCTAAAATTTTTATAATTAAATTAGTTTTTGCAGCAGCAGGTATGACTCTATTTGGATTAGCTCTTTTTGGACCTTATATCTAATAACTAGAAATTATTGAAATTATCTTCATAGATAATAGTTGGATTTTTCAACTGTTTTTCCAAAGTAGGAATTGATTTCATTATACAATAGTTTACAAAATCGCTAAAAGATTTTATTCTATAATCACTTCTAAGAATTTCTTTATTTTCTTCATAAATTACTTGTAATTTATGTAATGTAAATTTCTGTAAAGGAACAAATCTACTACGCTTTGGTAATGAGGAAAAATTTAATTTTTCTTCAGATAACATTTCAAGGTCTTGTGTTGAACCTAAAGTATCCATATCTACAACTTCTTCCATTTCTGAAACGAAAATTTTCCCACCATGTGATGCAGATAAACCAGAATTACTTGAAATCATTTCAACAACTTTTCTTGCATCCTTATCTGAAACTACCATTTCGATCTTTGCCAATGGGATTGCCTTCAAACCTGTAGAGCCTACACGTGAACCTTTTGATTCATCGTAAATATTACTATCATCTAAATTTCGTTTATCAATAATAAATGTCCCAATAGAATGTAAATTAGTTTTAATTGTAGGAAAATTTCTTCTCTTAATTACTGCCTCTATTTTCTTCATAAATTAATCTAGAAAAAGGATTATTTATGATAATAGCTAATTCTTAGAATAAAAAATTATATTTTTATATATAAAATTAAAATTTTAAGAAAATCCTAACTTTGATTTCCATCCTGTTTTTTGTTTTGTAGGCTTTTTAGATAAATTATCCAACATTTCATAAGTAATTGTAAATCCATGCCCAATCATTGTGGCATCTTTTATGTAATCTTCCTTATTAGGAACATATTCGTCAGCCAAATCCCTTATTTTTTTAGTTTTTAAATTAAAGAATCTAATAGTTTTTCCATTTTCAAGTTTAATTGTTGCATCGCCACTCAGTCCTTGAATTGAAAAATTTTCAAAGAATCTAATTATTCCTCCCTGTTTTAATTCTATAATAGAATCATAAGTTAATTTTCCTCCGTAAAATAAAATTTCTCGTGCAGAAATTTTTACATCGTCTTCAACATTTAGAACAATTATTGTATCAGCGTTAACTGAAACAGTGTCTACAATATTTTCAGCAATAATTTTTCCATTTGGAGCAGAAATATGTGTTCTATGTTCTTGAATTTGATAAACACCAACTTTTCCATCTGGATCCTCTACTCTGAATTTCCTACCATAAATATTTCCTAATACAGCATCACCATTTTCAACAATTAGTCTAGCACCATTTTCAATTTTGAATTTATTATCTAAAGGATTAATAAATTTGAAATCTCCTGAAGTTAAACGAATATTTGTTTGAAATTCTTTTGTCCATGAGGGACTAGTAATACTTCCTTGCATGGTTATTGAACCATCATAAGTAATACTTCCTGCCATGAAATTTCCTTTAATTGATAATGAACCATTTGCTTTTCGTTCTAATTCAATTTCACCAAGTGTTTTAGAACCAAATAATCTTGTAGCAGTTGAATTTGATTTATTTAATTCAGAAGCCCATTTTTCAGCAATTTCCATTTCTTTTGATAATTGTTGACCTAAGATCTGATTTCTTCTTTTAACATCAGCTTCTGTTTCTTCTGAATATACTCGTGAATTTTTTCGTTTTTCAATATCTGTCTCAGGGTATTTTTTACCAATTTTGAGATCCTCGTAGGCTTGTTTTATTTTAATAAATTGTTCATTTTCTCCTCCACGATCTGAATGAAATTGTAGAGCTAATCGTCTAAATGCATCTCTAATTTCTTTTGTTGTAGAACCCTCTACAATTCCTAAAATATCATAATTATTTTCAACCATTTATTACATCAACTAAAATAATTTTTCAATTCCTATACTTTAGTTTTTTACATATTAAATCTGGTATTAACTAATTTTTCTTTGTTTTACTCAAAGCAATAATTGCAATTATGATTCCAATAATTCCTATACCTATACCTGAATATACCAAATCGTTTTGTTGTCTCGTTTCTTCAAGATTTTTTACGGATTCCTTCAAATCACTAATGTTTGAAATTACCGTTGTGTGACCATCAATAATTTGAGTTAATGTAAGATCCGATGGTTCTGGAAATTCAATGTATGAACGTTCATCAACTTTTGGTGGATGCATGGATAGACTAATCGGAGTATCAACTATTGTACCCATAATATTTGCTTGATAAAAACCAGATACAGTTGGATTAACAAATGCATAATATTTTCCAGGAATATCATGATCAGGGGATAAAGGAAGTGTAATGCGTTCATCTTTGAAAACTAATTGAATTTTAATAGTTTTTTTCAATCCTGAAATACCATTTTTAAAAATTTGATCTTCAAGTTTTAAATCAGATTCAAGTGGACTTACATAAAATTCAATTGCATTTGTTTCACCAGAAACAACTGGTTCATTCATCCAACCAATTTCAACTCTATAGTCTCCAACAGAATCAACTGTATGACCATAGACAGAGCCAATTAAACTTGGAGTAATTAAGATAACTGCAACTAAAAAAATAAT
This sequence comes from Candidatus Nitrosopumilus sp., assembly GCA_018263505.1. Classification (GTDB taxonomy): domain Archaea; phylum Thermoproteota; class Nitrososphaeria; order Nitrososphaerales; family Nitrosopumilaceae; genus Nitrosopumilus. The sequence continues at coordinate 23,595 of JAANXA010000015.1, read as the reverse complement.
TTTCAATATTTTAAAAGATCGATCTTATTTTAAAAGTGTTTTAATGATTTTTAAAATTCTAATAAATTTAATTGGATAAAAATTAGTTAATGAGATTTTAAATTTTCCATTTCTTCTTCAAAGAAGAATTTATCTGAAAATACTGGTTTTAGATCGTCTAACCAAATTGCATGTTCATCATATTTTGCAAAAAATGGAATATCTACCCAGTTTGGATTTCGTCCCTGTAAAAATTTCAAAACAATGACTTTTTGATTATTTATACTAGTTGTACCAATTACATGGACTTTTCCTGGAGTTGCAGACATACTAGGTCCACGAACTGTTCTTGCTAATCCACTAACTGAAGAGTAAGCATTTTTAAAAATTTCATGTGCTTTTGTTAGAGATACCCCAAAGTAGTGTTGTGCTCCTGTATCTCTAACAACAAACATGTAATATGGAATACATCCTAACTGAACTTGTTTTGTCCACATTTTTGCCCACATTTTTGAATCGTCATTAATATGAGCTAAAAGAGGAGATTGTGTTCTAATTTGTGCTCCTGTATCTCTAATTTTTTTAATTGCATCTTTAACAACATTAGTTGATAATTCATTCAAGTGGTTAAAATGAGCCATTACAGCAAGATGAATTCCATTATCTGTAATTTTTTTAAATACATCTAACATTTCTTGAGAATCAGAATCTGTTAGAAATTTGTATGGCCAATAAGAAAGAACTTTTGTACCAATTCGAATGGTTTTAAGGTTTGAAATTTTTGCATCAATTAAAGCGTCAACGTATTTTGAAAACATTTTAGCTTTCATGACCATAGGATCTCCTCCTGTAAATAAAATATCAGAAATTTCTGAATGTTCTGAAATGTACTGAACAAGTTGTTCTCCTTCTTGCATTGCAAATTTCATTTCATCCATACCAACAAATTGTGGCCATCTAAAACAAAAACTACAATATGCATGACAAGTTTGACTTTGACTTGGGAAAAATAAACAGGTTTCTTTGTATTTATGTTGCATTCCATATAGTTTAGTTCCATCACTTAATGTTGGAACGTTCAATTCCATTTGACCTGCAGGATGTGGATTTAGTTGCAAACGAATTTCATTTGCAACAGATGCAATTTCTTTTTTATCAGAATTGTTTTTTAATGCAGTTTCCATTTTTTGAAAATGTTCTTGTTTTAACATTCCTTTTTGTGGAAAAGTCAAAACAAACATTGGATCATTTGGTATATTATTCCAATCAATTAATTGTTCAACAACATAATTATTTGCTTTGAAAGGCAAGACATTTCCTACAACTTCCATTTCAAATTGAGTTTTTTCTGATAAATTTTGAATGTGTGGAATTTTTCTAAAATTAGATAGTGTGTATGATTTTAATGATGGTGAATCATCCCAAATAGTTTCTTGATAGCTCACTTGTAAAATTATGTCTTAACCCTTGTTAAATGTTCTAAGGTATTTGTGCATAAATTTTTTAATTATTTGAGTATATTTCATAAATAATAATGATTTACCTTAACGTTTGTATTCAAGGAAACGAATTTAATTTAAAAACTGATTGATTATGGCCGAAGAAGAATTAACACAAATTTCAGTAGGAGAATTTGAAACTGTATCACAACTTATAGCATCTTCGGAGTCTCTTCAACTAGCATTTTTTGTAATGATTGTTGGGATTATTGGGATAGTTATTGGGTATAGAAAATTTTCATTTTGGGTAGGTTCTCAAAAATTTTATTATAAAAGACCGCATTTTTCAAGATTTTTGCGAAGAGCTGTATTGCCCTTTTTTGCAATTGCGTTGATTACTGCAATTAACATCTATGTACAAACTGGAGTTTTTTTAGTTGAAGATGTGACAATAAATGAAAATGAAGAAATTTCTGTTCATGAAAGATTTGCAAAAATCCTCAACACTTTTAATATTTTAGTAATTGGTTATACCATTTCACATCTTGTTCCAATTAGTCTAACAAAACGTGATAAATCAATTTTAGAAAAAGATGATTTTGATGCTTGGTTTGAAATGAGAGGATTTATCGATGATAAAGATGATTTATTCCATAAATTATACAAATGGAATCCACCACAAATTTCACCAGAAGATATTGATGAAAAAGAATTTGAAGAATTGCTTAAAACAAAAGAAGGACTTCATCATTTAGAACAATTTAGAACAACTAAAGGAAATGCAATTGGTGGATTTGAAAAAATAATTAAAGATCCATTTGAAGAATGGAAAAAATCTGAACGTGAAAAGTATGAAAAATATTATCAAAATTGTATTTCAGGAAATAATCAATCAGGTAGAAAATTAAGACCAGGTGCAAAACCAGATGAAATATTTCCAATAGATGTATGGAGAGAAGAAAAAAGAGAAAATGGGTATGAACCAATAATTCCTAGTTCACGTCCTCCAGGACATGCAAAGAAAAAAAGAGAAGGATTACCAAAATCTGCAAAACAAATTCTTCCAGTAGGAATTTTTATTGCAACAATTTTGGGTGTTGTTGCATGGTGGGGAGTAGATTTGATTGTAATTGCTACTGCAACAGGTGGATTTTCTATCGGTCTTGGTTTGGCATTACAAGAAACAATGCAAAATTATTTTGCATATATCATGATTAGAAAAGACAAAATTGTGATGGAAGGGGATAGAGTACAATTAGATACAGGATATAATGGAAATGTACATAAAATAACTCCAAGGGTTACGTACATTAGAGATGCATTACATGAATCAATAGCAATTATTCCTACAAGACAACTAGTAAATGCTCAAATAGTAAATTATTCAAAAGAAAACAAGCTTGTTCCTGCTGTAGTAAAAGTTGGAGTATCTTATTTGAATAATCCACGTCAAGTAGCTTCAATTTTAGTTAAAGTTGGAAAACGTGGAATGAAAGAAGTTGTGGATGGAAAAGGTAGACATCTAATTAGACAAAAAAGGTGTCCATATCTAAATGAGAATAAACCAAGTTGTGGTTGTGACAAAGAACTTCATGTTGAAGTGACACAACCAGTAGTAAGATTTAATGAATTTAATGATTCATCACTTGATTTTTCAATGTGGGTTTATGTTAGAGATTATGGAGCTCAATTCAAAACTAAAACAGATTTGAGAATGATTATGTATGAAGAATTTAAGAAATATGATATTAGAATTCCATGGCCAATTAGAACTGTCTATCAAGGGGATGAAAAGAAAGAGTTTGAAGAAATTAGTCAATTAGATCCAGATAGAAATAAAGTAATTGATGAATTTGGTGTTGGGGATATTGGTAAAGGAGAAGGGGATGAGTAAATCATTTTTCTCAAAACTTAAGAATCCCATTAAATTACATTTTTTTGTTGAGTAGTTTATCAGTAATTTCAGGAAAAACATCTGAAGAGATAGCAAGAAAATTATCAAAAAAAATTAAAGCTAATTTAGTAAAATCATCAATTAAAATTTTTCCTGATGGTGAAAGTAAAATTACATTGAGTGGTAAAATTTCAAAAAAGAAATCAATTATAGTACAATCAATTTATCCACCTGTTGATTCCAATTTAATTCAAGCTTTATCTTTAATTTCTAAAACCAAAGAAATTTCATCTGAAGTAATTACAGTAATTCCTTACATGGGATATGCAAGACAAGATAGAGAGTTTTTACCTGGGGAAATAGTAACGATGAAAGTTCTTGCAAAGTTATTCAAAAGTGTTGGCGCATCAAAAATAATTACAGTAGATGTCCATAGTTTGATAGGATTCAATTATTTTACAATTAAAAGTAAAAATGTGACTGCAATTCCAGATTTAGTCAAATATTTCAAAAAATTAAGCCTGAAAAACCCACTTGTTGTATCTCCAGATCAAGGAGGAAAAGAAAGAGCACGAGAATTTGCACGAGAATTTGATTTAGATTTTATTGCATTACACAAAAAAAGAGATAGAAAAACTGGAAAGGTAAAAATCATTACAAAAAATGTTGATGAAGTAAATGGTAGGGATTTAATTTTAGTTGATGATATGATTAGTACTGGTGGAAGTATAATTAACGCAACACAATTTCTTAAAAAACAAAAATGTAAAAGAGTATTTGTTGCATGTACACATGCTCTATTAATGAATGATGCTGAAAGAAAAATTAGAAAAGCAGGAGTTACAAAAATTGTTAGTACAAATACAATTCCTGGAAAAACATCACTTGTTGATATTTCAAATACAATTGCAAAGGCAATTAAATAATGCCAGAAAGTTTTTTTGTGTTATCTAAAGATTATCTAGAACTTGCAATAGATGAAATAACTACATTAGCAAAAATGTATGATAGATTTTCTAAAATTAAAATAATTTCAAATTTGGTTATAATTCAATCAAAAACAAATTGGAATGAAATATCAAACCGTGCATCTTTTGTTAAAGTATCAGGACAAATACTAAGAAAAATGTCTGGGTTATTTTTAGATGAAGGAAATTTTGAAATTCTTAAAAATGCAAAAACGTTTGTTTGTAGAATAATAAATTTATCATCAAATCAGTTCAATATCCCAGAATTAGAAAATTCAATGGGTGATATGATTTCAAAATTTTCTCATGCAAAAGCAAAAATGGAAAATCCAGACATTACAGTATATCTTATTTTTACTAATAAAGAAAATTTTTTTGGTTTCTCAAAAACAATGAAACAGAAAAAACGACCAAAAAAAGTAAAGACGTATCCTCATGAATTGGATTGGAAGTTAACAAGAGTAATGATTAATCTAATTGGAATAAAACAAGGAGAAACGATTTGTGATCCATTTTGCGGTACAGGAACTACTCTTTTAGAAGCTGAATCTATGGGAATTCATGCAATTGGTATGGATTTTGATAAAAAAATGTTCAATATAGCAAAAGAGAATATTAAAGAAAATAAATTTAAATCTGAAATTTTTAACACTGATTTTCAAGAAATAGAAAAAATTTCTGGAAAATATAATGGAATAGTGACTGATTTACCATATGGATTAAATTCTAAAACTAGTGAAAAACCTGAAGAGGTTTTGAAGAGATTCATATCAGTAATTCCTAAACGGAAAAAAATAGCAATTATGTACAAAAAGGAGATAGGAGATAATCTAAAACTTAAAGGTTCAAAAAAATATGAAATCTATAGGCATAAAAGTTTGACCAGGACAATTTTGATTAAATGAAGCTTGTATTCTTAGGAACATCAGCTGCACAACCTACGGAAAAAAGAGGATTATCATGTATTTGTTTAGAAAAAGATGGTGAAATTCTCATGTTTGATGCAGGGGAATCAGCACAGATCTCATATATGAAATCAGGTTTAGGATGGAATAAAAAAATGAAAATTTTTGTGACGCATCTTCATGGAGATCATTGTGTAGGAATTTTAGGATTATTACAAACAATGTCGATGCAAAATAGAACTGAGACCTTAGAAATTTTTGGCCCAAATGGAATTGATGAGTTTATTGCTGCAAATATTAAAGTACTAAATTTTGGTTTATCATTTCCAATTTTGATCAACATAATTAAAGATGAAGAACTTATTGAAAACGGGAAATATTCTATTCGTATATGTAAGGCCAATCATTCAATTACAGCGTATTCATACTTATTTGAAGAAAAAGACAAACCAGGTAGATTTAATGTAAACAAAGCAAATGAATTAAAAATTCCAGAAGGAGAATTATGGAATAGATTACAAAATGGTAATCAAATTGAAATTAATGGAAAAATAATCAAACCTGAAGAAGTTTTAGGACAAAAACGTCCTGGTAAAAGAATAGGAATTTCCGGTGATACAATGCCTACTGAAAAATTGGAAGAGTTTTTCACTGAATGTGATTACTTGGTTTTTGATTCAACTTTTCTCAATGAAGAAAAACAAAGAGCACAAGATACTTGTCATTCTACTGCAAAACAGGCTGCAATATTAGGAAAAAATGCAAGAGTAAAAAATTTAATTTTAACACATTTTTCAGCTAGATACAAAGATGAAAAAGGGCATTTGGAAGAAGCTGAAGAAATTCATGATTCTGTAATTACTGCAAGAGATCTTTTAGAAATAGAAATTAAATAATGTTTGAAGAAATTACAAAACAAATTAAAGAAATCAAAGAAATAGTTGTTGTAACAGGTGCAGGTGTATCACAAGAAAGTGGAATTCCTACATTTAGAGGAAAAGATGGGTTTTGGAAGAATTATAATCCTATGAAATTGGCTACAATTGAAGCATTTTATGAAAATCCTAAACTTGTTTGGGAGTGGTATAACGAACGGAGAGAAAATATTTTTTCAGCAAAACCAAATCAAGGACATAAGGCAATTGTAGAACTTGAAAAATATGCAACAGTTACAATTTTAACACAAAATATAGATGGACTTCATCAAAAAGCAGGTAGTTCAAATGTATTTGAATTACATGGGAGTATTATGAAAATAAAATGCACAGTATGTAATTTTAAAAGTAGTCAGATAGAAAAATTTTCTCAAATTCCTCCTTTATGTAAATGTGGGAATATGCTTAGACCAGATGTAGTCTGGTTTGGTGAATCATTACCACAAGATGTTTGGAAAAATGCAATTGCTAAAGCAAGTCAATGTGATTTGATGATTATTATTGGAACTTCACTTGTAGTATCGCCTGCAAACACTTTACCTATTTATGCAAAACAAAACAGTGCAAAATTAATTGAAATAAATCCTGAAAAAACTGAAATGTCATCAAAAATGGATTTGGTGTTAAGAAAAACAGGTGCAGAAATACTACCTAAATTAATTTCAATTTTTAAAGAAAATTAATTTTTTATTGTTAAAATACTTTGTATTGATTCGATTAAATTAAAATTAGAAATTTTTTCTTTAATAATTTGTTGAGAAGATTCTTTTACATCAGAAATTTCATTTGAGATTTTATTTCCTGCGGTATTAATTTCATCAGATATTGTTGTACTAATCGAATCACTAGTTTTGTCTACAATTTTGTCTATAGAACTATCAATTTTATTTTCTATAGAATCAGATGCAATTAAACTTAAATCAGAAATATCATCCTTCAATAAATCAAATGTTTCACCTGAAGAATTAGGAAAAAATGATTTTATTTCATCTGAGAAAATTATGCCTCCAAAAACAATGATTCCTGCAATTATGCCTAATTTAATTAACATTTCATAATAATTTTAAAAAATAGATTTTAAATCAAAACTAAAAAAAATAATCAAAAAAGAGTTGATTTTCTTAACTAATTCTAATCATTAAAAACAATCCAATCAATTATCTCATCAATATTCGATGATGTTAAAGTAACTTTGAGTGGTCCTAATGGTGATTCTCCTGCTTCTTCACAAATTGCTATTTGTTCGACAAATGCAGCTTGTTTATTAACATAAAACCATGTTGAATTATTTTTTAAATTATTTTCAAGATTTCTTGCATATGTTTTATAAGATTTTTTAGAACGAATAACATCATAAAATTTTTCAAAAGAATAAAGATCTTTTGATTGTGCATAGATTAAAAAATTTTTGAATTCTATTTTTGAATTTGGTAAAATATTTGATATTGATTTTTTTATTTTTTCTATATCTTCTGAAGGATTAACTATACAAGTTATTTCCACTTTACAATCAATATTTGGAATTTTCATTATATCCAGCTTTGAATTATTTTAAATGCCGATTCTATCAATTCATCTTTTGTAAGACCTATATTTGATATTGCATTATCAGATAATGCAATTGAATTGCTAATTCCAACTCCTAATTCTCTGTTATCTCTTTCTTCAAAATGTTCTTTTGTTTGAGGATCATCTGATCTACCTCGTTTTTGCAAAAAATCAAATCTAGTATCAGTTGATGCATGAATTGCTAATAATTTAACAATGCCAAATTTTCTAAGTACTTGTATTTCGTCATTTGATCTTACACCATCTATCAAAATTACATTTGATGGAGAAGATTCAATTTCTGATTTGATTAATTCAGCTATTGCTCCAGGTCCATTTTTCTCTCTTAGTTCTAACATGAGTTTTCCAAGATTTGATCTTGTAGATTCTAAATTTCTTTTCTTTGCTTCTTTTCGTACAGCATTTCCCATATTGATAATATCATATCCTTTAGGTTTCAATCCTTCAGCAATTGTTGACTTTCCTGCTCCAGGCATTCCTGTCAGGCACACAATCAATTTTGTCAACAAATATCTAAAAAATTGGCCGTCTATGAAGTTACCGGAAATTATTATAAAGATACTTCAAAAAAAAGTTGTAATGCGATCCTTTGTAGCTATTGAAATTTCAAATCAAAACGTAATTGATTCGATTGAAAAATTTCAAAAGGAGAATCATTTTGATGCAAAATCAATTGAACCAAAAAATTTACATTTTACATTACAATTTTTAGGTGAAATTTCAAAACAAGTTTCACAAAAAATCATTAACATTCTTCAAACAATTGAATTTTCAAGTTTCGATGTAAATTTGAATGGAATAAGTGCATTTCCTAGCAAAAAATCTCCAAAAATAATTTGGATTGGGACAGATATGAAGGGGGGGAATCTATTAATTGAATTAGCACAAAAGATTCAAAAATTATTGGAACCGTTGGGATTTTTTTCAGACAAATCTTTCAAACCTCATATTACAATATTTAGAATCAAAAAAAATATTGGAGACAAAACAAAAGAATTATCTGAGTTTAAGGAAAAAAGCTTTGGGATACAAAAAGTTACTAGTGTAAAATTAAAAAAAAGTGAATTAACATCTAAAGGGCCAATATATTCAGATCTAGGAGAGGTAAAAGCTATAAAATGAAACAAATTATTTCAAAAATTTCTCAAACAGTTGTTCCTTCAAAAAATATTGAAAAATCAAAAAACAAAATAGCTAAATTAGCATATAATTTAGTTGAAAAAGAGATCAAAAAATATTCTCAAGTTATAGATTTGGAATTTGGGGGTTCATTTGCAAAAGGTACATGGTTATCAAAAGATGCAGATGTGGACATATTTATCAAATTTAAAAAATCTACATCAGAAAAAAAATTTGAGGAGATTTCAAAGCAAATTGGGTTTGAATCACTAAAAGAATATTCTCCATATGTAAGATATTCTGAACATCCATATGTTGAAGCAAAAATAAATGAAACAAAGATCAATGTTGTGCCATTTTATGATGTGAGGCTTGGAGAATGGAAAAGTGCAGCAGATAGATCTCCATTTCATACAAAATTTATGAAAAAATCATTAACATCAAAAATGAAAAATGAGATTAGAATTTTGAAGAGATTTCTAAAAGCAAATGAGATCTATGGTGCAGAAATGGCAAAGCAAGGATTTAGTGGATATATTTCAGAAGTTTTAATTTTTAATTTTAAAACTTTTGAAAATCTTATAAAATCAATTTCTGAAATTAAAGAAAAACAAACTATAGGTGAAACCGCAAAAAAATTTGATACATCAATAATTATTATAGATCCAATTGACAGTAATAGAAATTTAGCAGCTGCAATTTCTGAGGAAAATATTGGAAAGTTTGTTTTGATTTCTAGAGCCTTTAAAATAAAACCCAAAATATCATTTTTCAAAAATAAAAAAATCAAAATTTCAAAAAAATATTGGGGAAATCTACTAGTGGTAAAATTTAATTTTAAAATTAGAAGTCCAGATATTATTTGGGGGCAAATAAAAAGAGCTACAGCATCTTTAACAACACAATTAGAATTGGGTGGATTTACTGTTTTAAGAAATAAATCATTTACAGATCAAAAGAAAGAAGCATATTTGTTTTTCTTTATAGAATCTACAAAAATTTCTCAAACATACTTAAAAACTGGACCAGAATTTTTCAGAGAAAACAGTTCAAAAAGTTTCATTTCTAAGAATCTTAAAAATTCTGAATTAATGTGGATTGGGAACAATGGAAAGGTAATATCGCTTGAAAAAAGAAAATATACAGATGTTGATCAATTTCTAACAGATTTTTTAAAAAAAGACAAAACAGGTTTACCAAAAGGTCTTCTAAATGATTTTAAAAAAGGGTTTAAGGTTTCAATTGGTAGTAAAAATTTGGGTAAATCAATTAAAGAGGAAGCAAACGAATTGATTTCAACAGATGACACAATCCTTCATTTCAATTAAAAAATTTGTTGAAGAACCATATTCACAAATTCTTGGATATCCAAAAGCTACTAACCGTCAAATAAAATCAAGAATTAATGAATTAGAAAAATTAGGTATAAAATCAATATTGTTAACAGGTCCAACCAAACTTGGAAAATTAGAGATTTTGGGAAAAGGGTATGTTGGAGTAGTTGTTATTGCAAAAAAAGGCAACAAACAAGTTGCATTAAAAATTAGAAGGACTGATTCACAAAGAAAAAATATGAGAAATGAATCAATGTTATTAAAATTGGTTAATTCAGTTAATGTTGGGCCAAAAATGATTGCAGTAAGTAAAAATTTTCTTGTAATGGAATATCTAAAAGGCGAAAAAATTAGTGATTGGATAAGTTTGTTAAAAGGTGTAGGAAGTTCAAAAAAATTAAAATCTACAATTAAAAAAATTCTTCAAGATTGTTATAGATTAGATGAATTAGATTTTGATCATGGTGAATTGAGCAATATGTCTAAACATGTGATCGTAGGAAATTCAAAATCAACGATAATTGATTTTGAAAGTTCAAGTACAAAACGAAAACCATCAAATGTGACGTCGATTACTCAAGCATTTTTCATAGGATCAGGTATTGCAAAAAAGGTTCAAAAAATTTACAAAAATCCATCTAAAAAAGAAATTATTATTGCATTAAAACAATACAAACAAAAAAGAACACAACAAAATTTTGATCAGTTATTAAAAATTTTGAAATTATAATTTATAATAAAATTAGAATTGAATTTTTTATATTATTTATAAATAATTTCAAAATTTTGACTAAATTTAATGGGACCGGCAGGATTTGAACCTGCGACCACTAGTCCCCCAGACTAGTATCATACCAAGCTAGACGACGATCCCTCGTCTCAGAGGCATAAATTGAAATTATTAAATCGTCGTATTAAAAAATGAATATAATGAAAATTTGTAAAATTTGTCACAAGATTTCGGCTACCGATAAAGATCATACAGATTGTATTCAAAGAAGAAGTATAGAAACGGAAGATGAAGACTTTAAAAATAGTATTACAGAAAAACTAAATCTATCAAAAAATGATCAAGATTTAGGTGTTGAAGTAAAAGCTATTCTAGAACATTTAGGAAGAGAGAAAAATAAAAATTCATAGCCATTTTGTTAATCTCTCTTTCTCAAAATCTAGTTTTTTAGAAAGATTTTCTGAGGTAGAATCTGTAAGAAGTGTAGAAGGTTTTGGTTCTGTAAACATGTCTACATCTATAATTGATGCAGTATCTCTACCAGATTCTAAGAAACATCCACCTTTTCCATCAAATGAAATAATATTTTCTTTAGATTGTAGTTTTGAAACAATATTTTTAGCAACAGTTATTCCTTCTCCTTCTGCAAAAATTCCTGCTTTTGGAACTGTCACTGGATCGGCAACAACTAAACTTGTAACATCGCCAACTGCAAAAATATTTTTGTGTTGTGTCTTACAATTTCTGTCAATTTTTATAAATCCAGGTTCAGTTGCTAATTTACAATCATAAACTACTTTAGGTGCAATATGAGGTGGAATTGCTAATAAAATATCAAAATCAGCTTCATCATTTTCAAAAATTAATTTTTTTGTTTTTACGTTTTTGATTTTTTTAGAATTATGAAAAATAATTTTTTCCGAATTTATCAGATCATTGATTTGTTTACTTATTTCAGGACCTGCTGCTGGTAATGTAATTGGTGCAGGACTATAAACATTAATTTGTATAGAATTTCTAATTCCTCTTTTTCTAAGCATTGAATCTATTAGTAAACTAGCCTCAAATGGTGCAGGGGGGCATTTGTAAGGCATACCCATAATTGCAATAGCAATTTTTCCTGATTCAATTTTATTTAATTTTTCATTTATTTTCTGGAGTTGATCATGATCATACAAATTAAATCCATTTTCTACTAGACCTGAAATTTTTTCTGGTGCCAAAACAGCTCCCATTGAAATGATCAAAAAATCATATGAAATAGTTTTAGATTTTGTTTTAACAGAATTATCTTCTGGAGTGATTTCAATAATTTCATCTTTAATAAAATCAATTTGTTTTTTTGATAATTTATTTAATGAACCAATAGAATTATCAAAAGTTCGTGTTCCATTCATAATCCATAGTTTAGCAAATCCAACCATAAACCAGTCTTTTTTATCTATTATTGTGATTTTTACTTTGGATGAATCTAATGAATTTCTAATTTCATTAGCTGCAGAAAGACCACCAAATCCTCCTCCTAAAATTACAATATGTGGAATTTTTGTCAATTTATCGTTCTTGTGTGGTAGGTCTAATCAAAATCTCATTTACATTTACGTGAGATGGTGAATCTACAGCATATAGAATTGCATTTGCAATATCTTGTGCTTGTAATGCTTCCATCTTTTTTGCATTCTCTACAAATCCTTGGAGAGATTCATCCGTAATTGTATCATTTAATTCTGTTGCAACAACACCAGGTTCAATACTTGTAACTCGAATATTTGAGCGGACACTAAATTCTTGTCTTAATCCTTCAGTAAATGCAGCTACTGCATGTTTTGTTGCACAATAAACACTACCAGCAGGGAAAACGATTCTACCAGCCACAGATGACAAATTAACTATGTGACCAGATTTTTTCTCTTTCATGTGATTAATGACTGATCCTGTACAATACAAAACACCCTTAATGTTTACATCGATCATTTTATCCCATTCATCGACTTTGAGATTTTTGAAGAAGCTTAATGGCATTAGACCTGCATTATTTACTAAAATATCTATTGAGCCCCATTTTTCTAAAACTGATTTTGCAAAATTATCACATTCATCTCTTTTTGTTACATCTAATTTTTTGAAGAAAACTTCTCCACCGTTAGCAGTAATTTTTTTTGCTAGTTCTTCTAATCTATCTACTCTTCTTGCACCAATAGCAACCTTAACTCCAGCTTTTGCAAGTGTTAACGCAGTTGCTTCTCCAATTCCACTACTAGCTCCTGTAATTATTGCAACTTTATCATTAATCATTTAATTGGATCAAATTTTATTATTGTAAAAATGTTTAGAATGATCAGATTATTTGTACATTATCACCTTTATTAAATAAAAAAATAACTAAATAAATTATGAAATTAGAAAAATGTGCATATTGTGGGGATCTAATAGATATGCCATTTCATTGTAATTATTGTAAAGATCCATTTTGTGCTGAACATAGATTGCCTGAAGAACATAGATGTGTAAAATTAACTCAGATTAGAGCAAAAAGATTTGGAGAGAAGAAAGTAATTCGTGATGGAGGAAGAAATGAAACAAGTATCTTCAAAAAAATCTTTGGTAAATTTAAAAATTAGTAAGGACTTTTTTCAGGAGAAATTTTTGCACGTCTTCCTTGATAAATCAAAGCAATTGCTAAAGCAAACATTACCATTGCAGTTAATGGGAAATTTTGTGGTGCAGGTAAAATAAACCAATAATAAATTCCAAATCCAATTGAAACTAAAGCTTGAGTCCAAAGTTTGATCCATTTTGGAGCTTTAACTAATCTACTAATAGCTTCAACAATAAAAATTCCAATTACGGGATAAATTGTATAAAATAAAAAATCGATAACATCAACACCTGTATGAGACATAGATTATGTAAATAATAGGTATAATTTCTACTTAATCTTCAAAACGAACTTTTGTAACAATATTTTTAGCAATTAATGCTTGGGCATTTTCATATGGAATAGTAGCAATATCTTCAGTTTTGAATGGACCATACTTTTCTAAATCGGCACCTACAATTTCATCTACTTCATTAAGAAATCTAACAACAATTTTCTTTGTTTTATGATTTTGTGCTAAAGATTCTAAAAATTTTGATTTTCCGTTAATTGTTGCAGAAAGAATCATTTCTTTTCTTTCTTGTTGATCTTCTTGTGAATCTAAAATAAATTTTTCTTCATCTAAAAGGTTCCCAATATCAATATCATCTAATTTAGAAATTTTATCTAATCTGATGTTGATTAATAATGATGCTAATTCTGTAGCCATTTCGATCATCGAATCTTTAATTTTATTTTCAACACCATCAAATTCTTGTTTTCTTAAATTTCCTATAAAATCAGAAATATTTCTGTAGTAATTTTGATCAATTTCTAAAAGAGAATCATCTTCAGTTTCTTGTAATACTGTATTATGTAATGAGTTGATATTGGTTTGAATTGATTCTGACATTTCCTACCTAATCCTTAAATGATGGATGTATTTGTGTTTGATTGAAGTATAAAAATTGCCATATAAAGTAAGTCACGGTAAAGCAATACAAGTTACGTATTCATCAGACGAAGTTTTCTCACGAATTAAACATGAAGGAATTCAATTTATTGATCTTCAATTTACAGGATTAACTGGTAAATTCCATCATACTACAATTTCAGCTGATACTTTTACACCGGAACAAATGCGTGATGGATTACCAAAATTAGATGGTTCGTCTATTATTGGATTTACAAGTATTGATGATTCAGATTTACTATTAAAACCAGATCCAAATACATTTGCAATAATTCCTTGGATGACTGAAAATAAAACAGCAAGACTTCTTTGCGATGTCTATTGGGGAGAAAATAGGGGCAGGTTATCAAGAGATCCAAGAGGTATTTCTCAAAATGCTGAAAGATTTGTTAAATCACAAGGATTTGATTTTAGTACGTGGGGTCCTGAAGTTGAATTCTTTGTATTTGATAAAGTACATTGGGATGTTTTAACGCCATACAAAGGACAATCATATTCAATTGAATCAAAAGAAGCTCCTTGGAATAATGAAGGTGATGGATATCCAATGGGATTACAAGAAGGATATTACCCTACAACGCCAGCCGATACTTTAACACCATACAGAAATGAATGTGTCAATATTTTAAATAAAAATTTTGGAATTTTATGTGATAATCATCATCATGAAGTTGCAACTGCAGGACAGTGTGAAATTGACATAAAATATGATCATATGACAAATGCTGCTGATGCAGCACAATCATACAAGTATGTAATTAGAAATGTTGCACAAAAATATGGAAAAGTAGCAACTATGATGCCAAAACCAATTGCTATGGATTCAGGTTCTGGAATGCATGTTAATGTTAGTTTGTGGAAAGGAAAAGAAAATGCATTTTATGATCCTGATGATGAGATTGAGCTAAGTCAACTTGGTAGATATTTCTGTGGTGGAATTGTCAATCATGCAAAAGCATTATCTGCAATTTGTAATCCTACGACTAATTCATATCATAGATTAGTTCCAGGATACGAGGCTCCAGCATACATAGCATGGAGTTCAGGAAATCGTTCAGCTATTGTAAGAGTTCCAAAACATCTTACAGGTAAACAATATGCACATCTAAAAAGATTGGAATTCAGAGCTCCTGATCCTTCATCAAATCCGTATCTTGTATTTGCTGCAGTAACAGCTGCTGGTATGGATGGCGTAAAAAAGAAGATGGATCCTGGAGATCAAGTCCGTGATGATATTTTTAAAATGACGAAATCTGATAGACAAAAAAAAGGAATTGGTGTTTTACCAAAAAGTTTAGGAGAGGCATTAGATGAATTAGAAAGTGATAGAAAATTCCTTCTTCCAATTTATACAAATGATGTAATTGATAAAATTATTGAATTAGAAAGAAGAGATCAACGTGAGATTGCAATAAGACCACATCCTCATGAATTTTATTTGTATTTTGATGTTTAAATTCTTCCAGAAATCTGAAAAATAAAATACAAAGAAATTGTGATTAAAGTAAATCCAACACCAAGAAATGACACATTTTTCTTTTCGGATGTTGCTGCCTTGTAAAGTAAAATTCCACCTACAAGTCCTAAAAACAATACTAGAATTCCAATTATTACATTATCAAAACTTGTGTTGGTAATTAATGGATGGAAAAATCCAGATAATAATGCAAAAAATGCAACCAAGTAAACGTACTTAAAACTCGTTTGTAGTTTAGATGATATTTTATTCAACAAGAAGAATAAAGATAATTATCAATTAAACTGTTTAAAAATTTTTAAAAACTACCTACATCATTCCGCCCATATCAGGCATTCCACCCATTCCAGGTGGCATTCCACCCATTCCAGGTGGCATTCCACCCATTCCAGGTGGCATTCCACCTTCACCTCCAGGTGGTCCTCCACCTGATTTCTGTGTGGCAATAACATCATCAATTCTAAGAATCATACAAGCAGCTTCTGCAGATGCAGATACAATTTGAAGTTTAACTGCAAGTGGTTCAATAATATCACTAGATTTCATATTTCCAATTTTACCTTTCATTACATCAATTCCGGTCCATTTTTCTCCCTTTTGTTGTTTTGAACGAAGAATAGTTAACGTATCAATTGGATCCATTCCTGCATTTTCTGCTAATGTTAATGGAATTGATTCTAAAGCATCAGCAAATTTCTCAACGGCCAACTGTTCTCTACCTTCAAGAGTTTTAGACCAACTTCGTAATTTAGTTGCAGCAAATGTTTCAGGTGCACCACCACCTGCAACAATTTCTGGTTTTTCAATTACATCTTTTACAACCATAAGTGCATCATGAACAGAACGTTCAACTTCATCTACTACACGTTGTGAACCTGCACGTAAAAGTAAAGTAACAGATTTTGGATGTTTGCATCCTTCTACAAATACCCATTTATCTTCTTCAATTTTTCTTTCTTCAACTAATTCTGCACTTCCAAGATCTTTTTCAAATAAATCATCCAAGTTTGTAACAATTCGTGCACCAGTTGCTTTTGCAAGTTTTGTAAGATCACTTTCTTTAATTCTTCTAACAGCAATAATTCCAGCTTTGGCAAGATAATGTTGTGCCATATCATCAAGTCCTTTTTGACAAAGAACTACATTTGCACCTGAACCAATAACTTTGTCAACCATTGTTTTTAGCATTCTATTCTCTTCATCTAAAAATGATTTTAGTTGTTGAGGATTTGAAATGTTAATTTTTGCATCTGTTTCAGTTTTACTAATTTCTAATGCAGTATTAATTAAAGCAATTTTTGCATCTGTAATTTTTTTAGGCATGCCTCCATGGACTATTTCTTTGTCTAGAACAATTCCTTGAATAATCATAGAATCTTTAATGGAACCACCTGCTTTCTTTTCTACTTTAATATCATCAATATCAACATCATATTTGTCACTGTCTTTTTCTGAAACAGCAAGAATTGATTTTACAATGATTTCTGCTAATTGATCAGAATCTTTTCTAACAAGTTTAGTTTGCATTGAAGTTTTTGCAATTTTAGTAAGAATATTTTTATCATTTGCAGAAATTGTATCTGCTATACTTTCAAGAAATTGTTTTGCTTTTTTACCAGCTTTTCTATAACCATCAACAATAATTGTTGGATGAACATCTTGATCAATTAATGATTCAGCTTGTTCAAGTAAAGCACCGGCTAAAACAACAACTGAAGTTGTACCATCACCTACTTCATTATCAGTAGTTTTAGAAATTTCAACGAGCATTTTTGCTGCTGGATGTTGAACATCAATTTCTTTGAGAATTGTTGCACCATCATTTGTAATTGTAACATCACCTAAAGAGTCAACGAGCATTTTGTCCATTCCACGTGGGCCTAAACTAGTATGGACAATTTCTGCAACAATTTTACATGCTCCAATGTTATTCTTTTGTGCATCGCGGCCTTTGGTTTCTGAACCGCCTTCTTTAAGAAGAACAACAGGCATATTTCCTTTTGATGTTGCTTGCATACCCATAGTTGCAAAATCTCTGGATTCCCCTTTTATACCTTCCAGATCAAATTTTGAAGAGTGTCATCAAAGTATCGGTGTTTTTAAATTGGGAAAATTCAGTATCAGATTATGGCAAAGTCTCAGAATAAAGAAGCTTATAATAAAATTTTTACAAAATTAAAAGAACATCACAAATGGTTTGAAAACTCAATTCCATTAATTGCAAGTGAAAATATTCCTAGTCCAGCAGTTAGAGAGGCAATAATTTCTGATTTTGGCAATAGATATGCAGAAGGTTGGCCTGGGGAAAGAGTCTATGCAGGATGTATCTACATTGATGATGTAGAGTTTGAATGTATGAAATTAGCTAAAAAATTATACAAAGCAAAATTCGCAGATGTACGACCAATTTCGGGTGTTGTTGCAAATTTAGCAGTTTATTCAGCATATTCAAATCCAGGTGATGTAATGATTGCACCTTCAATTCCTGCAGGAGGTCATATTTCACATGGAAAAAAAGAACATTCTGGAACAGCAGGGTTGGTTCATGGATTAGAAATTGAGTTTTATCCATTTGATGTTCAAGAGATGACAATTGATGTAGATAAAACAAAAGAAAAGGTAAAGGAATTGAAAAAGAATAATCGTCTTCCTAAAATGGCAATGTTTGGAGGTTCATTATTCTTATTTCCACATCCAGTTAAGGAGTTATCAGATTTTCTTAAAACATATGACATTCACATTAATTATGATGCAGCCCATGTTGCAGGATTAATTGCAGGTGGTAAATTCCAAGATCCATTACGTGAAGGCGCAGATACAATGACAATGAGTACTCATAAAACATTGTTTGGTCCTCAAGGAGGATTAGTTTTAGGTTCCAAAGAACATGAAGAACCAATTAAAAAAGCAACCTTTCCTGGTCTTACAAGTAGTCATCATATTAATAACATGGCAGGAAAAGCTGTTGCATTTGCAGAGGCTTTAGAATTTGGTAAAGATTATGCTATACAAGTAATTAAAAATGCAAAATTATTTGCAGAAGCTTTGAGTGATGTTGGATTCAAAGTGTTAGGTGAAAGTAGAGGGTTTACACAATCACATCAGATTGCAGTAAATGTTTTGGATTATTCTGATGGAGGAAAGGTCGAAGCAGATTTAGAAAAAGCCAACATTATTGTCAATAGGCAACTTATTCCAGGTGATATTAAAGCTGGGAGAAATTATTTCCATCCAGGAGGAATTAGATTAGGAGTTTCAGAAATTACTCGATTAGGTATGAAAAAAAGTGAAATGCAAGAAATTGCTACTTTTATTGAACAAATAATCATTAAGAAAAAGGATCCAAAAAAAATCCTCTCAAAAGTGAAATCATTAAGAAAAGAATATCAAAAAGTGAAATTTTGTTTTGATAATAAACTGGGTGCTTACGAATACGTAAAACTAAGATAACCATTCATTAAAAATCTAAAATTTTAAAATCTGTTTCTTGAGCAAGTTCAATCATATAAAATTCCAAATACCCGCCTGCTAAAAGAAAACCAATCACCAATCCAATTTCAATTATTGTTGGTTTAAGAAATTGTTGAAGATTTGTTTTTTTGATAATAGCAATTATCAAAATAAAACTTCTAGAAATTCCTAAAGAGTATGCAAAAATTTCCATTAACCCAAATGGGGATAAAAAAATAATTGAAAGAGGAGGAATATTCTCTAATTCAGGAGCAGTTGTTGTAATAGCAGCAAAGGCAAAACCAGTAGACCAAGCAGAAAAAATTCCCCATGCAACACCAAATCCTGGAATGAACATTGGAAGTGCAATTGTGGTATTATGAGTAAAAATTCCAAATCCGTCAATATCTAAAACAAGTTTTTCAAATTCTTCCATGAATGTATTTGCATCTTCTTCACTTACAGTAGACATGGAACCAATTTGAAATGCTGCACTAAAAATTCCTAAAAAAATGAAAAATAAAATTAATCTAATTCTATTCATAAAAATTATTTATTTTGACATTATTTGAGGGTTAACAGTTAAGCGCAGATTTAATTAAACCAAATGATGTTTTTTGATATGAAAAAGGAAGTCACCTTTGCATTAAATTATGCTTTAAACAAAGGATTCCAAATTCACCCAGAAGCATTCAAAATTTTGGAAAATGTTGATGTTCAAAAATTGGAGAGAGTGATTAAAGAAATAGTTAGAGAGAAAACAAAACAAAAATTATTTCAAATAAATCAAGATGATTTAGAAACATATCTTGGGATAAAAGAGGATCCTGGACTACAAAGTGAGATTAAGGTTTTAGCAGATCCCACAAATAAAATAACTTCAGGAGAAGGTGTTAAAGGGTATAATGCTCTATTTTCTAGTCGTTTTAACAAACTAAAAAAGATAATTTCAGATAGACCAGAATCAAGAATGTTAAAATCATTAGCAGTTGCAAAAACAACCAAAATTGAAGATGATTTGTATGTATGTGGTTTAGTAACTGCAAAAAATTCAGAGCGAAATATTACTAAATTGATTCTAGAAGATCCATCAGGCTCATTTGAGGGAATTATTTTTGATGAAGAATTAAGGAAAATTGCAGATACATTACTTATCGATCAACTTGTAATGGCAAGAATAAGTTCAGGGAAAAATTCTGGATATATTATCAAAGATTTGATATTTCCCGATATCCCAGAACAGGCAACTAATAAATCAGAATCTGAGGTATTTGCAGTATTTCTCTCTGATTTACATATTGGAAGTAAATACTTCATGGAAGAGGAATTTTCTGATTTTGTTTCATGGTTATCTAGTCCAGATTCTGTTGCAAGAAAAATCAGATTTGTACTAATTGGTGGTGATATTTTAGATGGTGTTGGAATATATCCAAATCAGAATAAAGAATTAGTTTGTCAAACAATTGAAGAACAATTAGAAAAAGTTAATGGGTTATTAGACAAAATTCCCAAAAATATTAAAATTATCATAATGCCTGGAAATCACGATCCTGGAAGAAGAGCATTACCACAACCTGCAATACCAAAAAAATATAATTCAAAATTGTGGGAAAGTGAAAATGTGGTAATGGTTGGAAACCCAGCTATGATTTCTTTAAATGGTGTTAAAGTGTTAATGTTTCACGGACAAAGTATTGATGATATTGTTAAAACTACACCAGGTCTAAGTTATGATAAACCTACAGATGTAATGAAGCATTTATTGAAAGCAAGACATTTGAGTCCAATTTATGGTAGTCAAACACCAATTGCACCTGAATTAGAAGATCTTATGGTAATTGAAGAAATTCCTGATATTTTTCATGTAGGTCATGTTCATAAAGCTCAATTAGATATGTACAAAGGAATTTTGTTAGTCAATTCTGGTTCATGGCAACAACAAACACCATTTCAGGCAAGTGTAGGAATGACACCAAATCCTGGAATTGCATTAATGGTAAATTTAAAAACATTTCAAGTTTTTCATCAAAATTATAATTCAAATTTAGACAATATCTTGCAAAGTTAAATCATCTTTGAAGGTTTTTTTAATTAACTCAGAAGATATTGTGAGTTTAAATTTTTTTGTCCTGCCATGTATTCCTTGATGAATTAATCTACCATTAATTATTCCAGATAATTCAATTTCACTTAACATTTGAGTGATTCTTCTTTGAGTGAGTTCGTCGCGACCAACTATTTTACATAGATTTTTGTATGATGAATAAATCTCACCTGTAGAAGAACCATTTGCCTTCATTATAGCTAAAATTATCAATTTTTCATGTAATGGAAATGATTTGAGTGATGTTTCTTCTTTATTTTCCTCTATTTTTTGTGATGCCTCTCTTACCTGTTCAACTGAAACTTTATCTAATTGCTGACGCTCAGCCAATTCTCCTGCTACCCGAAGTAAATCAATGGCTCTTCGAGCATCCCCATGTTCACCACCAGCAAGAGCTGCACATAGATTTAGTGCAGGTTCTTCAACAGAATTTTCAATAAATGATTCATGAATTCTTTCCTCTAAAATTTTTTTTATTTGTTCAACATTATAATTTGTAAATACAATTTCTTCCTCACCAAGACTACTTATCACTCTTGGATCAAGTTTTTCTTTGAATGTTAAATCATTAGAAATACCTACCAAAGTAAGTGAACCATTAGTTAATCGTTCATTTGCTCTCGTAAGTTGATATAAAATATCTTTACCAGTTTTAGAAACTAATTGAGCAAGATAATCAATTTCATCTATTACGAATATCGCATTAAATTTATTATTATTAATTTTGTTTAGTATTCTTTTGAAGACTTCACTAATTGCTAAACCAGTTGTAGGTAATTCTTTGTCAGTTAGGCTTAATTGTCTACCCAAACTAACCAATAATCCATAAAGTGTTGTTTCTTCTTTTGAATTTGAATAAACTAATTTAATTGGAAAATTAGATTTTTCTACCCTATCTTGAATTTTTGAAATTACTTTTTTAACTACCAATGTTTTTCCAGTCCCAGGTTTACCATAAACTAAGAGATTAGATGGTCTTGATTGTTTTAAAATAGGTAGTAAGGATTGAGTTACTTGTTCTTGTTCTGAATTTCTATGTAGAATAGTATTTGGAATATAGGTAAAATGTAAAATTTCTCTATTTTTAATTATAGATTTTCCAGATTCAGCTGCATCAAGTAACCTATCAATTGGATCTGACATACTCACACACCAATGTTTCTTATCAAGAACATACTATCATATCTGAATTATGAGGGTATAGTATAGAATAGTAATTGTAGTTAAGTTGGTAATTAATTATTTTTAGTTAGATTTAGATTTTTAAAAAAAATAAATTTTAAAAAAAGAGAGTGGAAATATTGGTGTGTGAGTTTTGAGTCCAAATAATAAATTATTAACAAAATGTTAATGTAATGTTAAAAAAATTAAAAAAAACCTAATTTTGACCCTTTTATTTCCACTCCAGGCGTTAAGGTTGATGTTAACATTGTGAATAACCTAATTCTACCCCCTTTATTTCCACTCCAGGCATGGATATTTCTTTATTTAATGGATTTGAAATGATTAATTGTTAATAACAAAATAATGTCTAGGCGTGGAACAGGCAGTCAAACTTAACAAACTACTTTGTTAACTAAGATTCTTGGATCAGTTGAATTGTTAACATTTGATCCTTTAGATCTCGAAAAATGGCAAAAAAACGGATTAGAATAGATATGGAAGATGCAGATGGCGCACGTTATGATATTAAATTAGAAGGTAATGTAACTAGAGAAAAAGTATTAAAAATATTTGAAATGATGGATTTAATGAATATTGAAGAAGAACAAGACCCAACTAATATGGATTCTGTAGGCACAAAAATTTGGTATGTTGTTGATAAATTTTTCCCAATAGGAAAATTCACAACTACAAACATTCTAGAAAAATATGAAGATGAATTCAATGAGCCTATAAAACTAAGTATTATTTCCACTTACTTGGCAAGATTTTCCTCAAAAGGCAGGGTGGATAGAGTAAGAACTGGTCGAGAATGGACATATCAAACAATCAAACTAAGTCAAAAACAACGATAATCAATTTAAGAAATAACAATTTTTCTAACAATCAATCTATCTTTTCCAAGAATTAACTTAACATATTCTCCTTTTTGAACATCCATGTATTTTCTAAACTGTTTTGGGATAGAAATTGTTCCA